>JAIDJJ010000647.1 GCA_029052265.1 Muribaculaceae bacterium | reverse complement strand
TCACATCTCATAATAATAAAATTTATACAAATAGTTTATATTTAGATTTCAGTCAGTTGAATTTCTGTATTTAAATTTGATTCTAAAGATCTGGAATTAATTATCTCATACGGCAATGACATTCTACCTTCAGAACCAAATACATTTATCATCAATAATATCTCACTTTTTGAAGAAGCACCTCCCTCAAAATAAAATGCATGTTCAGCTCCTGACATTTTCTTTAATGACGGAAAATCTGAAATATTAAAAGATATCTGAGAAAATTCAGTTGAACTTATCCCGCAAGGGTCAGAATAATAGAAATATAAATTACCCCCTTCAATGAGTTTTATTTTAGAACTGCCCGAAGGATTATTAAGATTTATAACACCGTTATACTTAACCGGCCCTTTCTCTGAACTCCATCTTAATGTTGCAGTAGCAGGAGAATACTTACAATATAAAACTTGTTTTTGAGTCTGGAAAACATATCCTTTTGGTGTTGTTATCTTTGCAGTCAGGACATTCCGTTGTGATTTCACATTGGAAGCAGGAACTGAAATTGTCACCGAAGAACCTTGCACCGATCTGTTTGATCCTGTTGATTGCGTTTGCGAAGTATAGTCAGACGTCTGCACATTCCAAGAAACATTATATCCAGATGGGATGACTATCTTATATGCAGTTGATTGAGTCAATATTTCAGGTCCGGCAATAGAAAGATCTTTTCTATTCATAACCGCTTGCAATTTCCAATTATTACGAATCGTATAATGCATCCGTTCAAGCTGATTCTGGGTGATTTGTGTTACATAATTACTTGCATAACTCATTAAATTAGTATTACTGGGTCTATACTGATCTCCATTTGCATCAGTTACTGTCCCAACATAAAAACCATTTTCCCAAATATTGGGATCTGCAGGAGTATCAACTATATAATCACCAGCAAAAGAAGAATTTGATCCATCTACTAACTCCGGTACGCCACTTTCTTTTGCAAATGTACCGTGATGAGTATGATATAAACCAAAACAATGACCGATCTCATGAGGCAGTACATTAATTCCATAAGCATAAGCATATTCATAATCAGATACAATACAAGATGTTGAGATTATACCATTTGCAACACCCGTAATAGATGCACCATCTTTATCTACAAAATTCGGAGAATCACTAATAATATAAACATCTATAGCATCTGAATGAGAATTTGTATTAAACAATTCGTTTTTATTATCATAAGATATGTTATGCAATTTGTCAGAATCAATGTACTCGCTCCCAGCTGATACAAATTTCAAATTAGTTTGCTGAAAATATGTGTTAAGGTTATACAGCAACCTTGCCTCTGTATATGGTAAATCAGCTCCTGTCCCGTCAGATTTTCTTATTACATGCGTAAAAACTTTAACGTCATATGAATATGCATAGTCTAACACACCATAAGAAATCCTTCCCATTAATAAATCATGTACAGAATCGGAATCTTCAATAGTTCCACATGTAGCTTGATTTGTATCTTTGAATGAACGTGTCAATAACGATACATTATCATTTGGTTGTTTAAGAAAACAATCATCATTTTTCAAATCGTCTGTACAGGAATATAGAAACCAGATTACCGACAATATGGTAAATATGAATTTATAATCGTGCATTATATTATTTTTGATCAATTTCATGATTTTTTTATGATTGAAACAGCATCATGAACATAATAAAACTTATGTCCATGATACTGTTATTCTTATAGTTAAATTTACTTATACTTGTACGTAATTATAAATTTGAAAGTTTTAGCTTCACCATCTTTGGTGTAAACGAATACGGGACGCATGGTGCGTGTTTCTCCTGCGGCACCTGCCTCTGCACCGAGTTTTCCCAGTGTCAGAATACTGCCATTGATCTCATAATAAACCAAATGTCCGTTCCCCCAATTAACTGCGTTGCCATCTGCATTAAGCCAGTAACCGACGTTGGCTGTCGGCATATCGCTCAGAGAACCGTCTGATTCCTCATTAAACACAACGATTTTACCTTCCTGAGCCACCTGTTTCTCGCCTACGATTGGAGCGACGATCTTATCTCCGATCTCAGTCACAGAAATGCCGAAGAAATCAGCAACCGCTTTTTCCGCGATATCGTATGTTCCGGCAATCCAATCTTCATTAGCGACACTCACGGGTACTGAAAGTTTACCAACCAACACACCGTTCTCTTCAACATATGTAGCCGCTACAGGTTCCTGATAGTTTGCAAGATCAGTTCCTTCGAGAGTAATTGCATACGGGAACTGCGGATCGTTGGTTTCGTCCTCATCCCATCCGTGGCTCATGTAAACCTCAGGAGAACCCTGAACCACAAGATAAAGATAATCGGCACCGGCAGGGACATCAAAGCTCAACGAACCGTTGGCTTCTTTGCCGACACTGCCATAAGTACGCTTGTCGCCAGCCATTGCCACAAAGCCATAACGCCAACCCATATTCTCCGCGCCTCCGCAGGCATTATATTTAGAAGGTTTATCCTTGGCTACTCCGTCGCCATCTTCAATGTTGCTCTTATCATTGCTGCAGAGAGCCTCTCCATAGCCAAGTCCACGGAATTTAACAGAAACCTTACCTCCGTTTCCGGGTACAGTCAAAGGAATCACATTGAAACCTGTAGCCCCGGGACAGTTGTCATAAGTGATCTGATATTCCCCTTTATCATTACGTACAAAATTGGGATTATACCGATTCTGGAAACCTGCGCTGTATGAACGGATACCTTCGATATCGTAAGTAGCCATCCTTACGGCATAATCAAACAATTCTTCTCGAGTCTTTGAGTAATCATTTCCATTGTAAATACGGGTATAAGCCATGATCGCATCCTCGGGAGCCACTGATTCCCGCCACAACCGTCCATAACTTTCCACCCCCTGTTTCTCTACCCAATAGCTCTGAAGCCAATAGGAAGCATAACGCTGGAATTCGTGATGGAAATGACGGTGACAATTGTTGAGCCATACCGGAAAGTTATAGCTTGTGAACTGTTCTTCAGGATAATCTTGGAATGATTGCCATTGTGCGCACTGTTCCCAATATGCACATCCACCGTTGCCTGAGCCGTCAGGTCCGACAAAACCATAACGGAAACCGGAAGTTCCATCGGCAGGTACTCCCTGAGTCTGTACACGGTCTGCATAAGTCTGATATTGGAATGAATGACCGATTTCATGAGCTATAGTAGAGCCTACCGGCTGACAAGTAGACGGATTAATCCACAAAGCTCCAATCTTATCATCATAGCCGGAACCGGTTGCAAGCCATTCATCCTTATAAATAAGATAAATCTGCATCTTGTAATTATCAAGCATGGATTTACCCTGTCCAAGAGTCGCCATTCCAAGTTGGTTGACATTGGTATCAAAGAATTTCTCAGCTTTGAGAAGCAAATCGTCAATATCTACACGCATATTTGCAGGGACATCGGAAGAATTTGGATCAGCACCAAACTCAGGAGACCAGAACACGAAAAAGTGCTCGCTCTGCTTGCTACGGTGCCAAGAATAATAAGAATCATGTCGGAGCATATAATCCGGACCCTCCTCGAAATGAGGGTTCCATTCACCGGGACATGTATACTTGGCATAATCCGGAATCTCTGCAGGATCAAGATAAAGCACCTTATATTCCTGCGCTATATTGATTGTTTTAGTACCACCTTTTTCTGTGATGATCTGCAACTGCGCAGACCTACTGTTATTTATATCTTCATTAGGCATTATAGTTACAGTCACTTCACATTCTCCAGCAAGACCACTTTCCGGAGAAACGCTTGCGAACTCACATGCCTCACCTTCGGAGTTGAGAACCTGTGCAGTCCAATCCATATCGGAAGTGAACGATACTTTAAGTTGGTGGGAAGCAGCATCTACTTGATAATCTGCAACGCCATCCACTGTGCCTTGATAACGAGGATCGTAATCAGCCTCTGTCTTGGTCAATTCAAAGTCGCTGCAGCCTACGGTCAAACCGGAAAGTCCGCATGCCATGAACACCATAGTTGAAAACTGAAAGGCTTTCTTGATATTGAGTTTCATGTTGTTTTCTTTAATTCGGTTATTCTATATTCCGACAGAATAATTCTGTCGGAATATAGGCTTCATATTAATTATTCGTAAGTTGCAGTACAGAAGAATGACAATGCTTTGGAATGATCATTTACATCTGCCACACCAAACTTGATTGAATGAACGGTTCCCGGATCGATTCCCGGATAACGGCCAATGCCAAAACATGGAGGATCATCCTCAAGCCATGGTTCTATATAGTATGCACAGCCATCACCCCAGCCTTGGATATTACCGTTAGCATCACACCAATATCCGCCATTATTTGCAGTAGATGTGCCATCCCACATATATGCATTTGTTTCATGATCAATCATATATACACCAAGTTTACCATCAGACAAAGCAGATATAAACTGATCCGGTGTCATACCAAACGTAAAGTCTATATTTTCTGCAACATCTGTAACAGGAAGAGAATATGCATTGTAATCACCTGCAGGAATAGTGAAATCAAGGAAAGCATAACTCTTATCGTAAGCAGTCACATTGAAGACAAATCTTACATGTTCATTATAATTGATTCCATTCTTGGCAAAGCCGATTTGAACAGGCACACTGCCTCCCCCGTTCGGGTCTATGTAGAATTTAAATGAATGAGCAGACTCATCATATGTAATCTTGCCATAAATGTTTGAATCGTCTGCATCACATACATTTCCTGTCTTGCTGACATACCAACCATATTTATCTCCGGTATTGGCTGGAGTTTTCAGCCAAACCATACGGTTAGGATTGATCGGTGCGACTACATACTCATTTCCGAGTTTGGAAACAAGTTCCTGGGCGGATATTCCAAATGCAGATTGAATCATGTCATCGTAGTCAAACACATCAACAACAACAGGATCTGTCTGACCACCTGTCATTTCAAACACATTACTTGCCGTAACATTGGGATTTGCCTTGACAGGAGGATTTTCATTAGGACCGTATACATGGATGGAAGTTGCATCCTCATAGTCCTCGTGGCATGCCGGGAGTATAGTAAGACAGCAGCATGCAAGAAAACCATAAATATATTTCTTTTTCATGATTTACAATATTAATAACCGGGGTTCTGCACCAGGTTAGGGTTAGCCTGAAGATTATCTCTCAGAATCGGGAAAATATCAAAATGATGATCATTTGGATTGGTGATAGCAGATTTTCCAAACCAAGATTTACCATTGAATACGTTGCATCCATTTGTCATCTTAAAACGTATCAAGTCTTGACGGCGATGGTGTTCATACACAAATTCCCATGCCAAATCGTCAAGTAGACCACCCAAAAGTATGTCTGCGCCACCTTCATGCGTAGTTGTATTAACCACATTTGTCAATTCTCCATCAACAACATCTCCTTGGGTTTCCCGTAAACCGTAGTCATAAACAGATCCACCCTTAAGCTGAGCGACTGTACGAACTGCCTTTTCCGGATTATCCTTAAATGCACGTTTCCTGATCATAGTCACAATGTCAGCAGCGTCTTGCTCAGTTTCACCTTTATACCCTCCAAGTCGGAGAAGGCATTCCGCCTTAATGAAATAAGCATCCGTCAAACGGAAGAACGGAATATTACAGTTTGAAGTACCAATATTGCCAGACTGAATTTCATAAAGCCACAGTCTTGCACCCTGCATGCCAGCAGCACCCGGACGTTCGATTGCATATACCTCGGGAGTAAAATTGAGTTCTACGCCGTTAATATAAATCGGATTACCCTGAGTGTCTACCTGTGGACCCCATTTCCAAGTATCTTTTTTACGGGAATCAGCAGGATCATAAGTTTCCAAGAATTGTGGCACACATGCACTACCATTCCATGGGTCGAATGTCACACCAAATATGCCTTGAGAACCGGCAATAAACCACTTACAGAAATGATTCGTACCATGACCGGCATATTTATTGTCGTACATAAGTCCCAAAATAATTTCGTTGCAAGTTGAATTCGTAGCGGAGAACGGTTCTCTATATGATTCAGCAAGGGTGTAATTACCCGAATTAATCACCTCATTAACTTCATCAATAGCTTTGCCATAATATGAAGAATCCTGATTATCGGGGAACCATGCGTCATGATTGAGATACATTTTGGCAAGAATCATGCAAGCCACATAATAGTCAACCTGACCCATTTCCCTAGTCTTTGTAAGGAGAGGCTTACTTTCAACCAATTCCTTGACTATGAAATCATATGTATCTTGCGGAGCCATCTGGGTTGGCATAAATCCGTCTTCTACCTTATTGGTGGTTGTTACGGGGATATTACGCCAAAGGTCAAACAGGACATAATAGAAAAGGGCTCGGAATGTGCGAAGTTCTGCAGCTGCATTTTCATTTGAACTGATTGATTCCTCATCAAGCAATGTGTTGCAAGCATTTATTCCTTGATAGCAAGAGAACCAAGGACGATAAAGATGATTGATCGTCGGATGGAACTCATGCTTGTGAAGAGACACATACTGAGCACCCCAACCCGAAGTTTCATATCTGAACGGTGTCATAATAAGGTCGGCACATTCCTGACTTATATCCTGATACCCTTCCCAACCGTCATACATGTCTCTCAGACGGTCGTATATTGTGCCATACTGAGCCTGTATATCTTCCTGAGTAAACTCATAGCTTCCGTCTCCCGGAATCTGACTATAGACAGTTTCGTCAAGATTCGTACATCCGGTAGTAACCAATGACGCAGCCACTACAGTAGACAACAGACCTGTTTTAAATATATTGAATTTCATTATCTTTAACTTTTTAAGGTTAGAACGTTGCATTCACGCCAATTGTAAAGGAACGTACTGTAGGATATTTATCGCGGTCATCGACACCGGCTGTCCAGAAGTTCTCCACATTAAGCTCAGGATCGATGCCTTTATACTTCGTTATAGTAAAGAGATTGTCTACAGAACCATAAATTCTAAGACTCTTGATCCATTTATTGTTTTTAAACGGGACAGTGTAGCCTATCTGTAAATTTGAAAGCTTGAAATAATCCCCATTCTCAACATAATAGCTTGTCACAGCTTGACCTTGAAGAGCAGAAAGCTTACGATCGCCCATTACCGGTTCAGCCGCCGCACGAAGTTTATTATAAGCATGAGCATTATTCTCGTAGAATACACGCTGATTATTTACAATCTTGAATCCGAATGCACCTGTAAACTGCATTGAGAGGTCAAAATCTCGATAACGAAGCTGATTGTTCCAACCAATATTTACTTTAGGAAGACCATTTCCAAGATATTGATACCATTCATCAGTGTCATTACGCATTTCCTGATAGAATTCAGCACATTGACCGGTCTTGGGATTTTCAATCAGGAACACCCCGTTTTCTGAAACACCAACAGCTTTAAGACCCCATATTTGACCAAATTCCTGACCGACTTCCACTTTATGGGTATATTGAGATATCGGATCGCCAATACCTTGAAGCCACATTATATTTTCTGTCTGGTAAAGATCATTAGAAAGACTAATCAATTTGTTTGAATTATGCTGAAGGGTGAATACCGTATTCCATTCAAAATCTTTGGTAGTCACAGGAATAGCACGAAGCATAACTTCTATACCTGTATTGCGCATCTTACCTACGTTTGCATAAGTCACGTCATAAAGATTCGGTGGAGAAGGAACAGCATAATCATATAGCATATCAGATGTCTTCTTGTAATACCAATCTACACTACCGCCAATCCTGTCATTAAGGAAACCGAAGTCGACACCGACATTGAATTCAGAGGCTTTTTCCCACTTGAGATCCGGGTTAGCATTAGAAATAGCTTTCATCCCTTTCTTCCATATGCCATCTCTATAATACCAACCCCCACTATAATCATAACGAAGGATTGATTTATATGAATCATATGGGATAACACCTGTGATACCATAACCTGCACGAAGTTTCAAGTTATTCATCCAATCGCGGGTATGCTCCATAAATGCTTCATTCATGATATTCCAACCGGCAGAAACAGACGGGAACGCTCCCCACTTATGGTTAGCACCGAATTTTGAGCTACCCTCGTATCGGATTGAAGCAAGAATATTATAGCGATTGTCATATCCATAGCTTACACGGGCAAACCAGCCTATTAATTTAGAAGAACCTTTATCACTACCCATAGAGGCTTTACCATCCTTCAAATAGTCTCCTGCCCCTATGTTGTTCCATGCAAAATAATCATTAGGAAAATTAGCATTCCACATAGAAGAGTTTTCCCAGATGTTCTCAGACCAGCTGTACCCTACAAGTCCTTCAAAACGATGAACATCATTGAAGGTATTCCGATATTTTGAAGTGATTTCAAGATAATCTGTCTGATCACCATATTCTCCAATTGATGCAGTACCTTTATATCCATTCAATGAATTAAGAGTATAATCCGATGTCTGATAAGATTTAGTCGTGCTTTTTGTTCTATGAGTGGCAAGCATCACGTTTGTCTGCCACCCCTTAATGGGCTCGACTGTGACATTACCTGTCATACGAAGATTCTGACTCTTACCTTCTCCGGTGTATTCATTCTGAATGGAAACAGGGTTATAGTATTGAAGAAGGATACCCTCATTATATGAGCCGTCTTCATTCCATATGGGAGCAGTCGGATTTCTGATAACAGCCTGACGATAAACCGTACCGGTATCGTTCATATCATACTTATATGAATCAGTAACGGCATTCAAATTCAGTTTGACAATATCATTAAAGAACCAGTGACTGATATCGAAATTCATTGAGAATGTCTCATTTCCGGTTTTTTTCATAACACCCTCAGCATTTCGATATGTGAAATTACCGAAATAAGATGTGCTCTGATTGCCACCCGAAATTGAAACGCTATGGTTGTTTGTCACAGCTGTGCGGCTAATTGCCTTAAGCCAGTCTGTGTCATACCCTTCATCATTGTAGTTGGTCTTGCCGGCACGGATATCTGAAGCATCCATGAAATCCGCTTTTTTAGACCAATTAGAGAAACTGACATAACCGGAATAAGATACAATGGTATTCTGATCTCTTTTACCTGTCTTAGTAGTGATCAAAATGACACCTGCAGCACCACGCGTACCATAGATAGCCGCTGCTGATGCATCCTTCAACACGTCAATAGTTTCTATATTCTCTGGCGGTACTGATTTCAAATCACCGGGAACTCCGTCAATCAATACGAGTGGAGCTGCATTACCTGAAACTGTAACAATACCACGGAGACTGATTTCCGAATTAGCACCGGGATCACCTGAAGATTTTGTGATTGTAAGACCTGCGACCTTACCTTTAATGAGGTCACCGGCGTTATTGCTATTACCAACCGTAAAATCCTCGGCACGGACCTGCGCTACGGCTGAGGTCACGTCGCCTTTTTTCTGTGTGCCGTAGCCGATCACGACCACATCGTTGAGTATCTGAGAGTCGGCGGCGAGCACTATGTTGCCAAGATTTGTTTTGCCGCTCTGGATCTTGATAGTAACGGTCTGGTAGCCGACATAAGAGACCTGGATCTCCTGTCCGGGAGTTGCCTTGACTGTAAATTTGCCGTCAAGATCGGTAGACGTTCCGGTTGAGGAACCTTTCACAAGCACTGTAGCGCCGATAAGGGGTTCACCCTCTGAATCGACCACGACACCTGTGACCGGTCCCGCTTCCGCAGGCGCGACAGCCTGCAGTGGTTCCGCATAAGCCGTCGGGATGCAGCAAGTGCCTCCCAGGCATGCGAAAGCCGCAATTTTCAGCAAGCTCTTGCTGAAAATAAAAGAATTTCTCTGCGGTTTTTGTTTCATAAGATGTTAAGGTTTAATTATTTTGTATTTTTAAATGTTTAAGGGATTTAAGGTGGATAAGGCGATTAATGACAATTCATAATTCATAATTCATAATGCATTGCTCAATTGACTTTCCATTCGATCACACCACCTGATTTGCCGTCGCGAAGTTTCGCGGAGACTTTGAGGTCGGTGGTGGTGACGGGTTCGAATGCCACATGATTGTATTTGTCACGCTCTACTCCATATTCTCCTGTAGCTTTCACGGGTGCCCAGCGGTTGTCTGCCGTACGATAGTAAAGCTGCCAGCTTTCGGGAGTCTCGTAATCTCCGTCATAATGGTCAAAGGCAAGCCAGTATACATCAACAGAGCTAACCTCCTTGGGTTCGTTGAAGCGGTAGCATACATTCTCTGTAGTGCCTTGACGGAGCCACCAGTAATGATAAGGTTTGGAGGTGTCGGCGCTGCTCTTCGGTTCCCACTGGTCATTGTAACCCCACGCCCAGTTAAGGTTGGAAGTTGCTGCGGGAGCGTCGGAAGTGAGCTGTGTCGGTTCGCTATACATCTGAGCCTCGCTTGCAAGAGTCGCTGCAGGTTTAGCCACGGCAACATTCTCCTGACTCGGCATCCACACAGCCATCTGGTCTGCGCCACGGTTGTTCCACGTGCAATAAGGGATAGCCTTGAGAGTCACGTCTTCAAGCTTGTTGTCTGCGAGAAGCTTCTTGCCGGTTACGTTGAGAGTCATCACGCCATTGAGCATTTCAGGCTCATATTTCTCTGTAAACTTTACGTCGACAGGTATATACTTGTCGAGAACGAGGCTGTCAGCCTGATCCTGACCTTCGAAGCAATACATAAGGGGACCGCGCTGGACGGCGAGTTTACCCTTGTTGTCTTCGACATTGTCGTTAGCCTTAACGCGCTTGATATCCATGGGAAGTGACAGTTCCACCTTGTCACCCGGTTTCCACACACGTTTCACAGTGGCATAACCGTCGCCGGTCATTGCGGTAACTTTCTCACCGTTTACCTTCAACACATATTTTGAAGACGGTTTCTCCACGTAAGAATAGAGATCTGTAGGAACGGGAGCGTCCTGAGCCCAGCCGGGGATGCGGAGACGGAGAGCAAACTCACCCTCCTTCTCGGGCTCAACAGCAAGAGCTACAGTACCCTGCCAGGGGAAATCTGTGGTCTGACGCACCTTAACCTTGTTGTTTTCAGTCTCGATGTCGGCGGTAGACTGTATATAAAGGTTCACGAGGACATCATCGCCCTGGGTGGCATACATATACTGAGGCACACTCGCCATGAAGCGGGTGACGTTGCCCGGGCAGCATGCACATCCGAACCAGGGGGCACGCTCGTGCTGACCCATGCTCTCGAGAGGATTGTCGTAGAAGAACTTGTCGCCTGAAAGTGATACGCCAGAGGGAACGCCGTTGTAAAGTGCGCGCTCATATACATCGGCATATTTGGCATCGCCTGTGGCGAGGAACATACGGTAGTTCCAATATACGTTGGCAATCGATGCACAAGTCTCGCAATATGCAGTGTGGTTGTTGAGTTCATAGTTAGGTCCGAACCCTTCACCCTGGGCGCGGCTGCCGATACCGCCGGTGATGTAGAGCTTCTTGGAAGCCATGTTGTCCCAGATACGGCTGAGTGCGTTGAAATAAGCGGAATCGTTGGTAAGGGAAGCCACATCGGCAACTCCTGAATAAAGATAACCGGCACGGACAGCATGCCCTACGATCTCATCCTGATCGAGGATCGGCATATGGTCCTGGGAATAGGGGCTCGGCTTGCGTCCGTTGGTAAGACGTCCTGTCTCCTCCACGAAATATTTAGCCTCGTCAAGATATTTCTTGTCGCCCGTCACCTTATATAATTTGGCGAGAGCCATCTCGATTATCGGGTGTCCGGAGGGATAAGTGATCTGACCGTCGCCATAACCGAATGTCTTGCACACAAGGTCGGCATTCTTGATAGCCACATCGAGGAGGGAGCGTTTGCCGGTGGCGAGATAATGAGCCACTGCCGCCTCGTAAAGATGACCGCAGTTGTATAG
>JAIDJJ010000646.1:600-1271 GCA_029052265.1 Muribaculaceae bacterium | reverse complement strand
CGGTGGGCGCGGATATGTTGATAAGAGACAGGTTTGAAACCCTGTAACACCAAGCCATATCCCCTACCCTGCTCATATATTTCCCCACTTTATCACTGCGGAGCCTGAAAAACAGGAGTCCGGGGAGATATGGTGTTTCAATTGTCTCTATCTTTTTGTTCTTTTTGCGAACCTCTTTCCTCACGGGATAATAGAAAGTCAGTTCCTTATACCCTTTCTTCTCATCATCGCCGAGCGACGCGGCTATGTCTTCGGGAGCAACCCCATGTCGGAGCCTCATCACATACCACCTCACCGATTTGTCGTTGAAATTCTCGGCAACCCTGTTTATCACGGCTGCCTCACGCCTCGGATCAGTGTCAACCCTGTCAATGAGCGACAGGAACGCATAATCCGGAGGGAGCACACTAACCAACGACCGTATACGGGTCAACGGTATGCCGCAATCCATTGCCGATGCAATCCAGAGAGATGTGACAGTCTCGCGGGAAAAAGTGTCGCCTGCGCATATACCGGCACTACGGAGGGTGGAATGCATTGAAGAAATAAGGTCGCGCACGATCGCACCGTCGCGTCGTTTACCCTGATTCAACGGGAAGACATATTTTGACTGAGGCGACCCCCCCCTCGGCCGCACAAGATCCTCGAACAGCCGCCCCTCCACCCCCCGG
>JAIDJJ010000646.1:0-590 GCA_029052265.1 Muribaculaceae bacterium | reverse complement strand
CTCCACGCCGGTATCGTCAAACTTCAGTCTGACAACATCGGCTACAGACGCCTTGACATTGTAAAAAAGATAAAGGATAACATTTGCCACAACCCAATCAGACGACTTCTCCGTCTTTTTTAACAGTCGCGGCAACAAGGCAAGACTTCCGGCTATTTGCTTATCCGGATTCGCGAAAGGTTGGGCGAGATCATTCTTCACATTCACAAACGGATCGTCAAAATTGTCTTTGTTCCAGCTTTTATAGAGTGAATGCAATGTCCCCATATATCTCCGGCAAGTAGTGATCTTTATTCCATTTGCCAACATATCCACAGCCCAAATCCTGAGCGCACGTTCCGACATTTCATCGACAGTATATTTATGCACCGATGCAAGAAACGAGGGGATCACGCGGGCTGAGAGCATTTCCGAGCGGGCCCCTTCCGGCACACTTTCGACAAATTCAAGAAAATCGCTCATGGAAATTATTGGCAAGCAACTATTTAAAAATCCATTCCAACTGCACGAAACAGAAATATCACGACCTACTTTTTCTTCCCCCGGATTTATCCACAAGACGATAAAAAGAGGTATGCAAACAAGTATAT
>JAIDJJ010000645.1 GCA_029052265.1 Muribaculaceae bacterium | reverse complement strand
GGGGTTCCATAACGACTGATGAACGGCTTTATAGATTGCCGCAATATATGCCTGGCATTTGTTCATTTATTTTTCGTAGGTACTTATATATCAAAAGATGTTCATTTATGATGGGAGAATACTTCAAGTTAAAGAAATGCGGCAGGAATTGAATCCCTGCCGCATTTCGCTATTAACCTATTGCGAACCTAAACAACCTATCTTTTACCTTGATCCTTAGTCAAGAGGTTTGATCGAGATGGCGAAACCACCACCGGGAGCTGCCTTCAACTTTAGACGTGTCTTGGCGTTTACTTTTTTCTTGCTGATTTTGTATGCCTGGGGATTTGTAAGGTAATGCGCGTCAGGAGCGTCGGCATAGATGGTAGCCTCATACTTCTTGCCGGGATCAAGAAAATCAAGAACAAGATCCGATTCGTGACCGTTCTCAGCTGACGTACATCCTACATACCAATCGTCGCCACCTTTAGCTTTGCGTGCGGCAACAATATATTGACCCGGCTCAGCCTCAAGATAGCGGCTGTCGTCCCAATCTACAGGAACATCCTTTATAAACTGGAATGCGTCCATAAAACGGTTGTAAACCTCAGGAACATCAGCAGCCATCTGAAGAGGACTGTACATCGTCACGTAAAGGGCAAGCTGGCGTGCAAGAGTACTGTTGACATGACCCTGGCTATCAGGATTCACCTTCTTCATGTCCATCTCAAAAATACCGGGGGTATAATCCATCGGTCCACCCTGCAGACGTGTAAAGGGAAGTACAGTGGTATGAGAGGGCTTATTACCTGCAAAAGACTCATACTCCGTGCCGCGGGCACTTTCATTTCCTATAAGATTAGGATAAGTACGACACAGACCCGTAGGTCGCACTGCTTCATGAGCATTCACCATAATCTTATGCTTGGCAGCCTCTTTCACAGCATAGAGATAATGATTGTTGAGCCACTGTCCGTAATGGTGTTCGCCTCGGGGAATCATGTTGCCAACATATCCACTTTTCACAGAGTTATAACCATACTTGTTCATAAGGTTATAAGCAGCCTCCATGTGGCGTTCATAGTTACGGATAGAACCGGAGGTCTCATGATGCATCATCAGTTTCACCCCTTTTGAACGGGCGTAATCGTTGAGCATATCGATATCGAAATCCGGATAAGGAGTCTGAAAATCGAATACATAGTCTTTCGATTTACCAAACCAGTCTTCCCAGCCGATGTTCCACCCTTCCACAAGCACCTGATCGAAACCGTGTTCCGCCGCGAAGTCAATATATTTCTTCACATTCTCATTATTGGCGGGATGTTGACCATGAGGCTTTGTCTTGGAATAATCAAGTGTCTCAAGTTTCACGGAAGGAAGGTCGTAGGTATATGACCATTGCTTTCCACCGCCTATCATCTCCCACCATACTCCGACATACTTAACCGGTTTGATCCATGACGTGTCTTCGTATGCACATGGATCGTTGAGGTTCAATATAAGATTTGAAGAAAGCATGTCGCGCGCATCGTCACTCACCATCACTGTGCGCCACGGGGAATGGGTCGGAGCCTGTAGATGTCCTTTATTTCCCTGTGCATCGGGGGTGAGCCATGATTCAAACACCTTGTTCTTGTCATCAAGATTCAGATGCATACATGAATAATCTACCAAAGCCGCCTCATGAAGGTTGATATAAAGACCATTGTCAGTCTTCATCTGTAAAGACGTCTGTACGCCTGTAGGAGAGAATTGTGTCTGAGACGCATTGCTGCTGATAGCATCAGCCATTTTACCCCTGATCTCCGACAGTTTGCTTTCTGTATAGTCATATTCCTGAGTGTCGTAATCCCCGGCAATCCACCATGCCGTGTGATCACCATCCATCGCAAACTGCGAATGTTCCTCTTTAATTACAAAATACGTAAGGTTATTTTGCTGAGGAAATTCATAACGGAATCCAGCCCCGTCATCGTAGACACGGAAACGGATATCCATGAACCTGCCTGTGGAGGGTTGTTCAAGATGAGCAAGCAGTTCGTTATAATGATTGCGGATATCGCGAGTCTCACCCCATACGGGCTGCCAGGTTTCGTCAAATTCAGAAACCTCTGTATCTTTGAGACAGAAACCGTCCATCAGGTCAGTGTCGCCTGCAAGTTCAAGACCAAGAGTTGACGGTTTTATGACAGTCTTGCCGTCGAATGTCATGGAATAGACGGGACGTCCGTCTTTCACACCGAAATCAACAGCCACTTTCCCATCCGGAGATTTTATCACCTCGCCATTTGCCGTAAACACGGCACCCGAAAGAAGGAGAACCGGAAAAATTCTGTTTATATGCATAATGTCAGATTATATAATTTATTCTATCACGATCATTGACCAATATTTCAACGACGGAAGAGCAAAAGTCAATTTGCCATCTTTCTGAGTGAAGGGAAGTTCCTGAACCGCACCTCCATGATTATCGGGAGAGGCAGTCCACACCCTTGTCACCTTTTCATTACAGCTGACAGAAAGAGGAGTGTTGAGAGTGAGACGCGGTGCCGGACGTTCTCCGTCAAGATCTCTCCAGCTGAGATTGTCAATATTGCGGAAGTTAAGGAGATGTATTACCTTTTTCCCTTCAACATTCTTGGAATAGGTGGTCAATCCACCTTTCTTAGGAGGCCAAGCATTCACATTGATCCGTTTTGTGGCATCAGTACAAGTCATGTCAGCCTCAAACTCAGATTCCGTGGATGTGCCGCGCAGAAGATTCTGATAAGCCGTCATAAAATCATAGTAACGAATCATTGCAGTGCGCAATTCGTCAGACATTGAAAGAGGAGACGCGGGGAAATATTCCCTTGACAGCATATGGTCGCCAAGTTCAAGGTGAGAACCGCCGAGAGCCATCATGACGGCATCCGCCATCAGAATTCCCGGAGTGTTGAATTCTCCGGTGGTGCGGTCAGCCTTGTCATAATTCATATAAGCGGCAAAGACTGTGCGCAGATTGTTTCCGCTATATGAATCGTTTGCCTTTATGATTGAATGAAGATGAGAAAAGTCAGCCTCATCGTTCCAAAGTTCGTTATAACAGAAATCCACCTTGCCGGAACCTGCAATCTGTGAAGCTCCATAGCTACTTACAGCATTCATAACCAATCTTTTCGAGGGATGTTTCGCCTTCATTGCATCAATAAAGGATGCATATCCTTTGGGAAGATTGATCTTATTTCCGTTGTAATCATACAGGTCGCCACGGTTTCCAAGCTGATCTATCTGATAGCCGTCGAAACCGAACGAAGAATAAACCTCCTCGTTACGGTCGCCCAGATAAGCCTGCCATTCTTCATTACCCGGATCGAGCACATAGATGCTGCTCTTCCAGCTTGAAGGCAGATTATGCATATCCTTGTCTCCGCGACGATTGTTCTTAAACGCATACCATTCCTCCTTCACTCCGTCGGAAGCGGCATCATCAAGGGCACCGAAGCAAAGATTATAGAATATCGACTTCATTCCCAACGAGTGTTGCACGTCGATATATTTTCTTACCACGTCTGCAGAAAGGGTGCGGTTGGCAATATCTGTATACGACTCAAGCACATTTCCCGGAGTTCCGGGGAGAGGCCAATGATGTTTATAATGCCAATCCTGAAATTGCACGCCATTGATATGGCAACGGTTAAGATACTCCATCTCCCCCTCTATCACACCGTCCGCAAGTTTTGAGGCATCAAAAGTGGCGACAAATCCATAGCGTGGGAATTTATTCCAGTCGCTCGAAACGTCAACCGCGATAGTTCCTACCACAATTTCCTCTTTTTCATTCTGACCGGGTTGATATATCTCAACCATATATCCTTGGAAATCTGTGGCAGAAGGAGTCCAGTTCCATGTTTTGGAAGTCATCGGCTCCTCATTGATAATTTCAGATCCACGGCGATAGCGTACAGTTGCGTTGGCGGGCACTTCCGAAGCGGTGAATTTCACCACAGAACCGGGTGCATAACAGGCTTTGTCGGTCGAAAGATCAACCATCAGATTCGATTTCACAGTGGTGACATCTGTCACAGTATTCTCCTCACCACCGGAAGGTCCGGGATTGGGATTGGGTGCGGGTTCGTCATTTCCTGAAGAGCTGCATGCTGCGCCCATCGCCAGTATACCCGCAAATAATAAGTTCATCTTGTTCATTTTAGAGAGATTTTTAAGCAGAGAGAGTCGGATTAATTATGAGAGAGTTAATTATGTGAAAGGTGTGGCAGCCACCTACCTCGCCGGGCTGTGAATATAGTCCTGCGATATCTGACAGTATCGCCACACCCTTTAGGAAATCAGTTCTTACATATCGTCACCTCTTCCAGAAGCTGGTTGAGAGTAATCGTATAATCACCTGCCTCAGTCACTTTCCACTTGAGATCCACTCCACCGGTTGAAAGATCTTTATATTCTTCCTGACAGGCATTGTCACTCTTGTTTATAAAGATCACTTTCTGCACTTCACCCGTAGGAGCCGCACCTTCAGAAGTAGCCATAAACCAGGCTCCGTTCCAGTCATCCTGTTTGTCGGCAGAGAATTTAAGTTCGCCGGTGTTGAGATGCCCGCTCCATGTGAAGATATCTGGATCAGCAGTGTTTTGCATCATTGGAGTGGCATTTCCGAGATCCCAACCGTTGGGAGTGGCGTCGCCCACAAGATACATTTCCGTATAACGGGTGAATTGCCGCATTATCATACGTTCCGCACCGCTACGGATGTCAAGACATATCTTGTAAGCGAGATTCTTTTCTGAGTCTGTCAGAAACCATTTGTTGTCGGGGTCATACCCTTTTACAAATTCCACAGACTGTTGGGAATAAGGAGCGTTTGCAGAGGTTGCCTTATACATGTTTTCCCAAGATCCGTCGGAGGTGCCGAACTTAAACTCGCCTCCTTTCTCAAAGAAAATCCCAAGACGAAACAAGAATGGATCAAGAGGGTCTTGCCACATCTGACGGAATCCCCAGTCAGTCTCATTGCCGACAAAGAATATGTTGTCGTATGCAGGGGCTATACCCTCCACTTGTGCAATATCCACTGTCAATGTAAGCAGGTTTACATCAACCTTATAGCAATGTGCCTCATCGATATGGAACTTTTCATCAGGCTGCTCCTCGCTTGTACGATAAACGAGACCTCCCGAGCCATTATTATTATACGAAGGCATAAAATTCCCCAAATTCACTATAAATTTGAAATCACCTTCGGAGAGGTTTCCTGTCCATGTAAACTTGCCGTTATCCGTGCGTTGCATTTCTGTAGCATCGTCTGCGCTCCAGCCATTGGGAGTGGCGTCGCCAATCATATAGAGTGTGGTGGTGACAGGGTTATAAGTCACGGCAGTGAAAGTAGCCACAGAAGTCTGTTGTTCTTCATATCCGGCTACGGAAGCGGTCACTCTCGCATCGAGTGAGATTCCGTTTCCCGCATCTATTCCGAAGTGATCCCTGATAATGCCGTTAAGTTCCTCCACCGAAGGATTCCAGGAATAAACCTGACTGCGGTTGTCGACAGCCACGTATGGATTGGCAAAATCTGAGCCGGTTTCCGCAAGTTCAAGAGTATAGGAAATTGCATTGCCTGATCCGTAGTTGTTGCCGGTGGTCCATTTCAACGCCACCGCCTCGATGGCATGGTTTGATTCATCAAGCACTATGTCGGAAGTGCTTGTGGAGATGGCAAGCTCCGTCATCCCCTTGTTAAGCTGAGTATAATCGTTATCGCTACACGCTGACGCTACAAGAAGAAGCGTCGATGCCATTGCGAGTTGAAAATATTTTGGTTTCATAATTATTGAGTCTGATAGGTAATTAGTAACCGGGGTTCTGGGTCATGAGAGGGTTGGCGTCCATCTCGGTCTGAGGAATCGGGAAAAGCAGTCGGTTCTTGTTTACGTTGTTTTTTCCGATTGAATGAAGGAAATCTATCGCATATTGACCGTTGTCGATACGTATCATGTCAAACCAGCGGTGTCCTTCGAAAGCAAGCTCCATGCGACGTTCGTGAATAATAGCCTCGCGCATCTTCTCTTGGGAAAGAGAAGATGAAAGGGAAGCAAGTCCGGCACGTTTGCGCACCTCGTTCACCGGTGCAGCCGCGCTTAATGTCATACCCAGTTCATTTAGAGCCTCAGCCTGCATGAGGAGCGCACCGGCATAGCGATAGACTATAAAGTTAGCCGGAGAAGTGTTTGTTTCAGGAGAAATCTCTTTAGAAACAAGGAATTTTCGCACATTGTATCCGGTATTGGAATAAGAGGTGCGGTAAGGCATACCTTCCCAGTCAGGACAACCGTCATAGAACACTGTAATCGGCTTGCGGAGATCCCCTTCCTCATACTGGTCGATAAATTCCTGTGTAGGTTGATTCCAGCCCCAGCTTCCCGCCACCATATTGGATCCTCGCGGACCCATGAATGTGGACAGCCATGAAGCGTAAGGAGTGTTTCCCCAGAAATCAGATTCCGTGCTTCCGGAATATTGAATCTCGAATATTGACTCTGCTCCATTTCTCACAGGACAGTTGAAATTGGCGGCATAAGTGCATGAGGCAAGATTATAACCCATTGCAGTGATTTCGTCGCAGATATCCACCACTTCCTGATAGAGTGCAGGATTTGACGGGGCAAGTGTCAGATAGATATCGGCAAGCATATAAAGGGCGGCATCTTTACAAGCCCTTCCCACCTCATGGGAATTATAATCCGCTTTTTCAGGAAGAAGTTGGGCTGCACGGGAGCAATCTTCTATTATCTGCTGATAAGTCTCGTCGAGCGATGCACGGGCTATCGCACTTGACGTGTCGGGGTTGTAGGGCTCCAGACGGAGAGGCACCCCGCCGTAAAGACGGGCAAGAAGATAGTAGTAATGGGCGCGCAGGAAAAGTGCCTCCCCCTCCGAACGCATAGCGATCTCCTCACTCACAGAATTTTCTTTCTTGAGCGCGTCGAGAAGATTGTTGCACTGTGCAATCCCGATCCAGGGAGAACGCCACATATATAGAGCCATTGCATTGTCGCTGAGGGTAGTGAAATTGGCACATTGTATGGTTTCGATACCGTCGTCGCCGCCACCGGCTCCTACATTCGAGTTGCCCGCAACAATGTCGAGGCTCCAGATACGCTGATTGTAGAGATTGGAGGAGCGCAAAGGGATATAACATGCATTTGCAAGAGCCACCGCCACTTCATCGGTTACATTGGTTTGGGGGTCAACCCTATCGAATGGGGTTTTGTCGAGGAAATCCTCGCAAGATGTGAAGGTCATGCCGGAAAGAAGGGCAGCCACACAATATATAAATTTTTTCATAGAGTTCAAAAGGTTAGAAATTTACAGAAAATCCCACATTGAAGATTCTTGAAGGCGGGAAACTTGAATAGTCGATTCCGTCAATACCCACTTCCGGGTCAAGACCCTTGTAGCCTGTTATTGTAGCCACATTCTCGCACGACACCAAAATTCTGGCGTTTTCAAAACTGATTCTTCTGAGCCAGCTGTCAGGCAGATTGTAGGCAAGAGTTATGTTTTTCAGACGCAGATAACTGCCGTTTTCAACCCAGCGGTCGCTGATGCGGTTGTTGCCGTTAGGGTCTGCCCATACAGCACGGGGCATTGAGTTTGATGTTCCGGCGCCCTGCCAGCGGTGGGCTGTGGATGCAGCCTGATTGTAAGCCGCCGACATGCTCTCCATCACTGAGCGGGTGCGGTTGTAGATCTTGTTGCCCGCCACACCCTGAAGATAGATCGACAATTCAAATCCTTTGTATGTAAAGCGGTTGTTCATAGAATATAGCCATGTCGGGTTAGGATTGCCAATCACAGTGCGGTCAGACTCATTGATGACTCCGTCGTTGTTGAGGTCACGGAAACGTATGTCGCCCGGCTCAGCTCCCGGCTGTGAGGCATGCATCCTGACTTCTTCCTCGGTCTGGAAAATACCGTCTGTCACATATCCGTAGAACACATTGATAGGATAATCCGCAGCAAGCATGGTGGCGTATGCCCCACCGAACTGATTGCGCCAAAGCGGAGTGTCGCTGTTGAGATCTTTTATCTTGTTTTTGTTATAAGTAATGTTCAGATCTGTCTCCCATCCGAACTCTCCTGTAAGGTTGACTGAACTTGCAGAGAGTTCCCATCCTATGTTGCGCACCTTTCCGGCGTTTGTATAAGTGTCGAATGTATCCTCAAAACCTGTTGTGATAGGGAATGCCGCCTTCACAAGCATGTGGTTGGTGTTTTTGATATATCCGTCAAGGCTTACGTTCAATCGGGAATTGAAGAAAGAGAGATCTATTCCGGCATTAAACTGCTCGATCTCCTCCCAATGGATAGCTGAATTGGCGAGCACTTGGGAATATAGAGCGGATTGCTCTGCATTGTCGAGGGTTGTTCCGAAGGGATAAAGAAGGGTCACAAGGGTCTGTATATGGTCATAGTTTCCTACAGATGCCTGGCTGCCGGTCTTACCCCATCCGAGACGCAACTTGAGATCGTTGATAGCCTTGTCTTTCGGGAAAAATTCTTCAGAAGAGATTTTCCATGCAGCCGACATTGACGGGAAAGTACCCCAGCGGTTAGACTTTCCGAAACGGCTTGAGCCGTCGCGACGGAGAGTGGCGGTAAGAAGATAGCGGTCGTCAAACGTATAGTTCGCACGTGCCATGTATGAAAGCAACGCCCATTCGCTCTGCGAACCGTCAAGGTTATAGATCTTTTCACCGTTGGCAAGCTGATGTACTGTGTCGAAAAGAAATCCGTTCATCTGTCCGTTCATCCAGTAGGCATGGTTCCATTGTGCCGACATACCTGCCATCACGTTTATCTGGTTTTTACCGAAGGTATGGTCAAAGGTGAAATAGTTATCCCAAAGATAAGTGAAATTACGGTTTGAGCTCTGATATTGTGAGCTTTCCTCCACCGGGGTAGGTTTCCAGTTATATTTCGGAGAGAAGCTGTCATCAAACCAGAATTTGCCATCGAAGCCAAAAAGGGAACGGAACTGCAGCCATTCCGGCACGATCGTTATGTCGCCTGCAATATTGGCGAGAAAATTATATCCGTTGGTAGCACTGCGGTACATGTCGTTAGAACCGACAGGATTTCTTATACTTCCATACCATTCAGAGTTGCCGGAAGGACCGCTCCATTCTCCATTTTCATCCTTGACAGGGAAGGTCGGTAACGCACGCATGGCGTCCCACATACTGTAGGCACCGCTTTTCTTTATATCTGCACTGAAGAGAAAACTGTTTGACAGTTTTAACCAGCTTTTCAGTTTCACATCATTGTTTGCCTGGAAAGTGAAACGACGGTAGTTCACGTGTTTTACCACACCTGTCTGATTAAGGAACCCGGCTGAGAAATAGTAATGAGCCTTTTCGTTACCGCCGGAATAGCTTACGTTGTAGTTCTGCATCACGCCTGTCTGAAGCAACTCGTCAACCCAGTTTGTGGAAGATGTAAGGAAAGACGGATCAGCCCACTCAGGGTTTGTATTGTAGCCTGCCTGCGAAAGCATGTCGTTGCTCAAAGAAGCGTAGCCGGCAGCGTCAAGGAGCGACATTTTCTTTGAGACATTGGAAAATGCAGCATTTGCCGATACCGAGAGGCGTGCGGTGCCCGCAACACCTTTCCGTGTGGTGATCATCACCACACCGTTGGCTCCGCGTGAACCATAAATAGCGGTAGCGGATGCATCCTTAAGCACATCAAGACGCTCTATATCCTGAGGGTTGAGTGCGTTAAGTCCGAGATCTGTCGGCACTCCGTCGATCACGATAAGAGGGTCTGAATTATTGATTGAACCGAGACCGCGCACTTTGATGGTGACATTATCACCAGGTTTCTCTCCGCCGACGATATTCACGCCGGCAATTTTACCCTGAAGTGCCTGTCCGACATTGTTGACCGGAACATCTTTTATATCCTTCCCTCCGATTGACCCTACTGCACCGGTAAGATCACTTTTCTTCATCGTGCCATACCCGATCACAACCAGTTCATCGAGCAGGGCGGCACTTTCCTGCATGGTGACATTGATGACGGTACGTTGGTCAATGGCTATGGTCTGTGTCTCATATCCAACGTATGAGAATTTAAGAGTTCCGAGGGCATCGGCTGTGATCGTGTAGTTGCCGTCAAAATCTGTAGTTGTGCCGTTGGTTGTGCCTTGCGCCATGACCGTGGCGCCGATAATCGGTTCTCCTGTAGTGTCGGTGACTGTTCCCGACACACTGATTTGCTGGGCTATCGCGAGCTGACTACAGGTCAACATCAATCCCAACAGAAGGAATAGTTTCCATGATTGTTTTTTGGGTTTCATAATATTAAATTGTTAACATAGAATCTTTGAAGCAAAATTATACAATGAAATCCCGTCGGTCAACGCCTGTGATTTAAAAAGTAGTGAAACAGTTAACACATATAGACATATACCTTTGAAAATAAACCCCTTACATATATAAGTATTAATTTTTTATGTAGTCTTGAAGGAGTTTTATCCGGTCAGAATAAGGGAGATTTGTCAGACATTGACAAAGATGTATTATAAAAAAGACGCCGTTAAAGCGTCTTAGTTATCATTTTCGGAATTGTCGGCAAGACCGATCTTCATTACTTCCGTCTCAAGTTTGGCGCGGTCACCTTTCGCCTTATTTCTTACTTTCGTACGATAGTTATAGATTGTAGTCAGGGAATAGCGTAGAAATTTAGCTATCTTGTCACTGTCGGATATACCGAGTCTTATAAGCGCGAAAATTCTCAACTCAGTGTTTAGCGTACCCTTCTTCTTGGGGATTATCAGCTCTTCAGGAAGTAGCAGATTGTTAAAGTCTTCCACAAATGTCGGAAACAACTTCAGGAAAGTAGAGTCGAAAGTATCGTAAAAGTCACGTAGCCGTTCATCCACAATGTCTGTCGACTTTAGCTTGTCTTTGATTTCATCGAGCTTCCCTGCCGATGCAAGTTTCAGGAGTGTCTTCCGGTAAGAGTCAAGACTGTCTATATACGACAGACATTGGTCCATATACCTTCCGATATAAATCTCTTTAAGACGCGAATTTTCCGCAATTTCCTTATTGGCAGCCGACAAATTCTCGTTAGACTGACGCAACTGTCTGTTAAGCTGGTCTTTCTGACGGGATGCTTCCGTGATTTCCTTATTGGCGCCACTCAGTTTTTCATTTGCTTCACTCAGCTTCGCGTTAGAGACTTTCAGTTCTGAATTAAGGTTGTTGAGCCTGTCGTTGGCATCGGCAAGTTCTTTTCTTGATCTTGAAATCACTTTCATCTGTTTCCAGAGATATATGAAAGCGCCAATCAATATCACTGACAGTATTGTAATTGCCCAAAGTGCTTGAACGAGAGAATCCTGTTGCTTCTTTATCTTGTCGATATAAATGCCTGTAAGTTCAGGATATGAGGCATTTAGCTCCACTATTCTCTGACGTGCATTGCACTTGGTGGCGTCATCAACAGCTATATTCATAAATTTATAGGCACGTTCAAGATCCCCTTCCTTATAGAGAAGGAGAGCGAGGTGTCGCAACGACACGTATTCCCTCACAGCCGCCTTAATATCTCCTATCGATGATATTATAAGCTGCTCTTTCAATTTAGGGAGATCATTCAGATGCTCGTAAGACTGTGCAAGCGTCCAGGCACATATCGCTTTGTCATGTTCCGACAATTCATGGGTATTGACATATTCCGTCATTGTCACAACAGCCTTCTCATACTGTGCGAAAGCATTATATTGATCCGCCTTTGAGATAGCGAAAGCAAGCGACTCCGGATCGTTCACTTTCATCAGGGAGTCCCGGTAAGAATTTGTCAACGCATTATATTGGGCACGCAATGGGGAGAAAGCGGAAAATTCAGCAAGATTGCCTGATAATGTCCTCTTTATGTAGAAATAATATGGTAAGAGATAATCCGGCAATTCTTTTGAAGATATGGTTTTGATGAGCGAGGATGCCTCCTGATACATACCCACGGCATTAAGCACATTCGCCTGATTCATCCTTGCATTGGCAATCAAGACCGGATCACCCATCTTTTCTGCAATCTCCTCTCTCTGCCGGCTGTAATAGAATGCTGAATCAGTATTGAACGGATTATAAGTATCCACCAGATGTCCGAGCGTCTCATACAATAGAGAGTCAGAAGAGGCGTTCGCAAGTTCCGCTTTTAAATCGCGGATTCTTGCCTCCCTTTCCCGTATGTAGACTTCACGGTTTGCTACAACGCTGTCCAACTGATTCATGAGAGAATCAATTGAACCATTTTTCTGCGCAAAAATCTCCTGACAAAATGCACAAAAAACAATAAGAGTCAATATCTTCAATTGTCTGATCACAATAGTGCAAAAGTAGTCATTTCTCCCTATATTTCCAAATTTATAGCCCATCCACTATCCAACTATAAACACTTCTGACAATAGTGCAATAGGCTTACAGGAACGCGTCCTTAATCTTCCCGGCAAGTCTTCATTTAAAATCTTTTTCCTGATTAAACGTCCCGGATTAGGATGTCCTAAAAATGGGAATCATAACCGGGACGCAAACAATTGTATAGTTTATAAATTCTATCTTTTACGAGACTACGTTGCGGGGAGTGCCTGATACGAATGCCGCCAGATTCCCTTCGCATATTTCCATCAGACGTTGGCGTGCTTCCACGGTAGCCCAGGCTATGTGAGGAGTGATAAAGGCATTAGGTGCCGACAGCAACGGATTATCGGCTGCCGGAGGTTCGGAAGACAATACGTCCGCCCCGAATGCACCGAGTTTTCCGGCTTTCAAAGCATTTGCAACCGCCTGCTCATCAATCAATGGACCCCGCCCGGTATTGATCAAAATCGAAGTCGGTTTCATCAGATCCAACCTTTCGGCATTGACCAGATGGTCTGTTTCCGGAGTGAGGGGGCAATGTAGACTCAATATGTCACTTTCAGAAAACAGTTGGTCAAGAGTCACTTTTTGAATACCTGCGGGTAGTTCTTCCTGTTTCTTGGAAGTGAACGCAACGACTTTCATGCCGAATGCATTGGCGATACGCGCCACTGCCTTGCCGATATTCCCTAACCCGACAATACCGAATGTTTTCCCTGCGAGTTCCATAAGCGGAGAGTCCCAATAACAGAAATCCGGATTATTGCTCCAGCGTCCATTATGGTTTTCAACAGCATAATGCTCCACACGATTTGTGATAGCGAGAAGAAGAGCGAATACCATCTGAGCCACGGAATCCGTGCTATATGCCGGAATGTTGGTCACTACAATGCCCAATTGATGTGCTGTTTTCACATCGACGATATTATAGCCCGTTGCAAGGACGCCGATATATTTAAGATTGGGCAGCGAGCTGAGCGTTTCAGCATTTATCACAACTTTATTGGTGAAGACCACATCTGCATCCGCAGCTCTTTCCATCAGTTCAGAAGGGGAAGTGCGGTCGTAGATTTTAACTTCTCCATATTTATTGAGCCAATCCCAGCTGAGATCTCCGGGATTCAAGCCATAACCGTCAAGTACCGTTATCTTCATATTTAGTTTTGGGTTTTGAGTTGTGAGATCGGATTCAGCCTGGCGGGCTGAACACTGAACAAAAGAAGCGATTTGGGGGTTGAGTTGTGAGTTGCGGGGTGAATCATTCAAAATTAAGAACAGGCGAGCGTGAGACGTATGAAGTCCTCCACCCCTAACCTCTCAGGCCGCAGACCCATGATCGGATCCTGCATTATCGGGGACGAGGAAGGGATAAGTCCGCCCAAAGAATTGCGGAGAGTCTTGCGGCGCTGTCCGAATGCTGTCTTCACAACCGTCTTGAACAGTTTCTCGTCACACCCCAGTTCAGTGCGGCTGTTGCGTGTCAGCCGGATCACCCCGCTCATCACTTTTGGAGGAGGCGCGAATACTCCCGGGGGGACATTGAAAAGATATTCACAGTCATACCATGCCTGAAGCAATACAGAAAGTATACCATATACTTTCGACCCGGGTTTACAGCATATCCTTTCCGCAACCTCCTTCTGCAGCATGCCCGCCACGACCGGAATACTTTCCTTATAATCGAGCACCTTAAAGAAAATCTGGGAAGATATATTGTATGGATAATTGCCTATCAGGGCAAACTTGCCGCCGAATATTTCCGCAAGATCCATTTTCAGAAAATCTCCTTCCACCACTTCAAGGTCAGGATATACCTTGCGGAGATATTCCACGCTTTCCGTGTCTATCTCCACCGCTTTTATCCTTCTTCCCGCCGACATGAGGAACTGGGATAGAACACCCATGCCCGGACCAACTTCCAGAACCGGAATATCAGCCCAGACCTTTGCATCCATAGGGAGGTTGTCCTTATCAATCGTGGCGGCGATACGCTTCGCCACATTAAGATCGGTCAGGAAATGCTGACCGAGTGCTTTTTTTGCTTTTACTTGTGCCATAAACCATAAACAACGGGCGCACTGATTGTGTTTGTGCGCCCGTTGGTAAGGATAATTTTATATAAATGTCATATAGACGCCATCCTGATAAATCAGAGACCGATTTTCTTGGCGATATCGGCGGGAACGGCTTTCTTATTAACCATCACATCAATTGTCTTGTCAAGGAAATATGGCTCTGATACGTAGAAATAACCGCCATATACCTGATCTGTATCCCAAGAGTTTTTAACTTTGTAGAAACGGTTGCCTTTCTGATCTTCGGCAATACCGACGATCACCATACCGTGGTCGTCTGTGGTCTCGAAATTGTCGAAGCCTTTCTGGCGGGATTCCTGAGTTACGTTTACTTCTTTTACAGGACCCTTGATGTCGTAACGCTCTTTTTCTTTATCAGCTGCGGAGAGTTTCACCCAACGGGAAAGTTCGGTGCCTTCAAGGTCAGCTTCGTCAGTGGGAGCGGGAAGAACTGCAAATCCGTCTTTCCATTTGAAACCCTTCTCGGAAACGTCGGCTGCCCAAGCTACTGTGTAGCCATTTTCGATAGCGTTGTCAACGATAGCCTTCATCTCTTCCAAAGGCACGTTCATGCTCTCTGCCCAAAGCCAGTTGTCGGCGATTTCTACGGCAAACGGTTTATAGAAAGGATGATGAGTGTAGCTTGTGATCATCACATAGTCATCAGCGTTGAAACCGAGCTCCTTTGCGAAAGTTTTGGGAGTGTAGGTCTTGCCGTTGTAAGTAAAAGACTCGGGTTCCGGACCGAGATAAGCGTCAAGAATGCCGATAAAGCCGTCAAGCCATGCAGTAGAAAGCTTTCTGTTCGGATTTTTAACGATGGCATTGAGATATGCAGTGAGAGCATTGCTTAGCTCGCCATGGTTGTGCTTTTCCTCTCCATAATTAAGTCCGGAGTAAGCTTCTTCGGGAACCATGCCATAGTTTTCAGCCACATAAACCACATCGGGGAAACCGCCACCTTGTGCAAAATTGATGTTGCCCTGGGTGCGCATGAATTTTTTAGCCTTATCGATGTAGCAATGACGCACGGTATACATCTCGGAAAGATCAAGTTCAGGTCCACCTTTCTTCATTATGTCTTCCTCAAGGAAAGATGTGCCTGAGAAACTCCAGCATGTACCTGTCTTATTCTGGTTTTTTACAGAAGTTGTGGGGTTTACTTTGATGTCGGTGAACTTGAAAGCTTCGGGTTCCGCCTTTTTAGCCTCTTTCTTTTTAGCTTCAGAAGGGGCAGCCATGTCTGTGCCTGCAGCCCATACGGGAGCGGCGAGGGCGATTGCAGATAGTAGAATCAGTTTCTTCATGTTGTTTCCGGTATTTCGAAATAAGCATTAAACATCTCAAAACAGCAGTTTCGCTATTTTTCTGCAAACTTAATAAAATTAATGCGTTTTCACAAATAAGACCCCAAACTTCCTGCTAAAATTATGCCTTTTTCTTATTCAGAGCATTATCGGGAGTTCATTTAAATTTCAGTTCAGCTCAATTCACACAAAAATTTATAACCATTGCACATTGAAAATTTGTGGATTAAGGAAATATCTGCTACTTTTGCGTGGCATAACCGCCGTATTCCGGCGGCAACCCTTTATCTAACCTAACCAAGAACACCGTTTATGTTTGAAATTGTCAGCAAGCGGCAGCTTGCTCCGAATATTGTCGAGATGAAAGTGAACGCTCCGCGCGTCGCCTCTTCCGCTCTGCCGGGACAGTTCGTTATCGTCCGCACCGACCGGGCGGGCGAACGCATCCCGCTCACCATATGCGACTACGACCCGGAAGGCGGGACTGTAACGATAGTGACACAGTCTGTAGGACATTCTTCTCAAAAAATCAACGGGATGAATCCCGGGGAATCTTTCGCGGATTTTGCCGGTCCTCTCGGGTGTCCGTCAGATCTTCTTGATCTCCCGGAAGAAATTCTCCGGGAAAAGAAAATACTTTTTGTAGCGGGAGGAGTGGGCACCGCCCCGGTCTATCCACAAGTGAAATGGCTCAGCAGCCGCGGAGTCACCGCAGATGTCGTCATAGGAGCAAAGACAAAAGACCTCTTCACCTATGTTGATGAAATGAAGACAGTCGGGAATGTATATCTTTGCACAGACGACGGGTCGGAAGGATTCCACGGCATGGTGACAGGGCTTATGAAAGACCTGATCGACAACCAAGGGAAGAAATATGATCATTGCGTCATCATCGGACCAATGATCATGATGAAGTTTGCAGCCCTGACCACAAAGGAGTATGGCATCCCTACTGTGGTATCGCTCAACGCATTGATGGTCGACGGCACCGGAATGTGCGGCGCATGCCGTGTGACAGTAGACGGACAGACCCGCTTCACCTGCGTCGAAGGTCCTGAATTTGATGGCCACAAGGTAGATTTCGACGAGGCGATGCGACGCCAGAACATGTATCGCGACAACAAGAAAACTCATCCGGAAACCCACAATTGCAAATGTAATGGCTAACAGAATACCACGTGTCCCGGTAAGGGAGCAGGACCCTCGGGAGAGGGCAACCAACTTTGAAGAAGTCTGCTACGGATATGATCCGGAAGAAGCATCGCTTGAGGCATCACGCTGTCTCGACTGCAAAAATCCGCGCTGCGTCAAGAGTTGTCCCGTACATATCGATATACCAGGATTTATCCGGCACATAGTCTCCGGCGATCTTAAAAACGCCGCCCTCACAATCGCAGCCGACAGTTCCCTGCCAAGTGTGTGCGGACGTGTCTGCCCACAGGAAAGCCAATGTGAAGGGTCGTGTGTGCTCGGTATAAAATCAGAACCGGTGGCGATCGGCAAGCTCGAACGTTTCGTAGGCGACTGGGCGATTGCCAATGCCGGGAATCTTCCGCAACCGGAGATACAGCGCAACGGCAAGAAAGTGGCGGTCATAGGATCCGGACCGGCAGGGCTGGCATGTGCCTCCGATCTCGCCCGCATGGGATATGAAGTGAAGATTTTTGAAGCGCTCCACGAAGTAGGCGGAGTGCTTGTATACGGCATTCCGGAGTTCCGGCTTCCCAAAGACAGAATAGTGGCGAAAGAGGTGGATGCCGTGCGCCGCCTCGGGGTTGAAATAGAGACCGACGTGATAGTGGGCAGAACCATGACCATAGACTCCCTTCTCGACGACGAGGGGTATGACGCCGTATTTATCGGATCCGGCGCCGGGCTCCCACGCTTCATGGGGATAGAGGGAGAGAACCTCAACGGGGTTTTCTCCGCCAACGAGTTCCTTACCCGCGCCAACCTTATGCACGCCTACGACGATTCGTTTGACACCCCGATTTATACCGGCAGGAAAGTTGTCGTGGTCGGAGGGGGCAACGTGGCTATGGACGCGGTGCGCACTGCTCGCCGTCTCGGGGCAGAATCCGTGATAGTGTACCGCCGTAGCGAATCGGAACTTCCTGCACGCGTGGAAGAAGTGCACCATGCCAAAGAGGAAGGGATCGAATTCAGGATGCTCACAAATCCGGTGCGTGTGCTCGGCGATGATAAAGGCTGGGTAAAAGGTATCGAATGTGTGGAAATGACACTCGGAGAACCGGACGAGAGCGGACGGCGCAGCCCGATAGTGAAAGAGGGAAGCAACTTCGAGATAGATTGCGACGTAGTCATAATGGCACTCGGGACAAGTCCCAACCCACTGATCAAATCCACCACAAAAGGACTTGAGACCAACCGGCGCGGCTGCATCGTTGCAGACGAAGACGGTCGCACAAGCCGCAAGGGTGTGTTTGCCGGAGGGGATGCAGTGACCGGAGCCGCCACAGTGATTCTCGCCATGGGCGCCGGCAGGAAAGCAGCAAAAGCGATTGATGATTTCCTTAAAGGGTAAGATAAGACACACGAGGGGGATACCGCGAATCTCCACACAAAGTGATGATTCCACACCATGCTTGTCTGTCAGACAGGCTATCCCCCTCGGATCCTACACCGTTTCATCCTATCGGAGTCTTATTTATAAAGACTCAACCCTAAACAGTTTTTTACATTTCCAATTTATTTTTGTACATTTGCACCGAAAATTAAACCGGGTGTAATTTTCTGATTCATTCCCGGCTTTTAAAATGTATAACCTTAACTCTAATCTTGAAAAGTATTGACCCTGCTTCAGGGCGGACCTTAAAGATTACCATTATTCTGAAACATATGAAGCGATTTCTTTTATCTCTCGCCCTGGGAGCTACAGCAGCAGGCATGTATGCCGACACCCCGGAGACCGACGAGAAAATCCTCAACCTGCGTCTGGAGACCCGTCTGGACTGGCAGGGTGACTGGAACGACGGCAATACGGTGAAAGACAATACCGGATTCGCCGGCAAATTCCTCAACCTCCGCCTTGACGGCAACATCACCTCCAATCTGAGCTATTCCTGGCGCCAGCGGTTTAACAAGGCGCATAAGGACGCATCTTTTTTCGATGCCACCGACTGGATCTACCTCAATTACGATCTCGGCAACTGGTCGTTTGCCGGAGGAAAACAGGTAGTGGCGATAGGCGGATGGGAATATGACCGCGCCCCGATCGACCTCTACGGCTGCTCCGTCTTCTGGAACAATATACCTTGTTACGACATCGGTGCCTCTGTAGGACTGAAGGTGACCCCTTCCGACAAACTTACCGTGCAATTCTGCCAAAGTCCTTTCTACAGAAGCGACAACCGCAACATGTATGCCTATAATGTAATGTGGAACGGCAGCCACGGCTGCTTCGACGCCATCTATTCCGCCAACTTTATCGAATATGCCCCCGGAAGATTTATAAACTATCTTGCCCTCGGCAATAAATTCTCATTCGACAAGGTGACTCTTGAACTCGACCTTATGAACCGCGCCTCCTCTCATCAGAAATTCCTCTTCAAAGACATGTCGGTAATGGCGGAACTAAAATACCGTCCGGCTGAAAAATGGAATATCTTTGCAAAGGCAACCTATGATGTCAACAAAAGCGGCACAGACGCCGACGCCACCGTGCTTGACGGCACTGAATTGAAAATGGTGGGAGCCGGTGTGGAATTTATGCCATTTGTCAACGCCCGCCACATTCTGCGGTTCCATGCCACGGGATTTTATTCCTGGGGACACAACGCCAACTCCGCCAATGTAATGCAAGACAAAACTTTCACCGCATCATTGGGTGTGACATGGTATATGAATCTACTCTCACTCAAACGTAAATAAACCCTAATCTTATGGAAATGGAAAAAACAGCGTCCGCCCCTGTGGATGCCTCAAAAAAATCTTCGTTCTACAGATTTATCCCGACAGGAGTGCCGTGTCTGGTCATTGTGATCGCCCTATTCTGGTATATCGGATCGATAATGGGGCTGCCCAACATGCTTAACACCATAATGCACACCGCCCACGACCTACTTCTCAACACCGTCTTTTACCTCATGGGCATATGTGTGGTGACAGGTGCCATAGGCAGGCTGTTTGTTGAATTTGGGGTAGTAAAGCTTCTTGAGAATATCCTGCGACCGCTCATGCGACCGCTTTTCAATCTCCCGGGCGTGGCTGCACTTGGAGCGACAATGACATTCCTCAGCGACAACCCCGCCATCATATCCCTTTCACAAGACAAACGCTTCAGCAGCTATTTCAAGAAGTATCAGTTCATCTCACTCACAAATTTCGGCACTGCGTTCGGAATGGGACTTCTCGTGATGGTATTCATGGTAGGTCAGGGCTACTTTATCGAACCCGTTGTGGGACTGTTCGGCGCATTCTGCGGCTGCATCGTCTCCACAAGGCTCATGCAGCGTTTCATCATAAAGGCATATCCGTCGTTTGCTGTTGAAAACGCTGTCGATGAAGTTGCAGGCGAAATTGCAGCTGAAGAAAACAAAGTTGAATCAAAATCCACGTTCATCCGCACGCTCAATTCTTTACTCGACGGCGGTAAGATGGGTGTGGAGGTCGGAATCGCGATTATTCCGGGCGTGCTTATCATCTCCACGCTCGTAATGATCCTCACATTCGGCGCCTCGGCAGAAGGATACACCGGTGCGGCATATGAAGGCATTGAACTTCTTCCATGGCTTGCAGGGAAAGTGAACATAGTTTTTGAATGGCTGTTCGGGTTCTCTGATCCTCATCTCGTGGCATTCCCCATCACTGCGCTCGGAGCTGTAGGCGCCGCCCTGAGTCTGGTTCCCAATTTTGCATCGCAGGGCTGGATCGACGGCAATGCTATCGCTGTCTTCACCGCGATCGGCATGTGCTGGAGCGGCTATCTGAGCACCCACACCGCCATGCTTGACTCCATGGGCTATCGCGAGCTGACACCCAAGGCAATCGCCGCCCACACGGCAGGCGGTCTTATGGCTGCCATTGTGGCGCACTTCACCTACGTGTTAGTCACAATGATTTTCTGATAGGAAGACAGATCCGGAACGCCTTCAATGGCGATATCTAAGAGAGAAGGACATGATTTTATATTTCATGTCCTTCTCTCTTTATTTATACCTTGCCCCATTTCAATCGGGATCTTGCATTGACCCGGTAAAATACGAATCGGGTCATTCTCACGAATGACCCGATTGTTTACGAAATATTCTTAAAAGTTCGGGGAAGTGGGCGATTACGGATTCGAACCGCAGACCCTCTGCTTGTAAGGCAGAC
>JAIDJJ010000644.1 GCA_029052265.1 Muribaculaceae bacterium | reverse complement strand
CCATTTATTGGCTCGACACTAAAAAAACCGGACGATTCCCCTATATGATGGAACCGTCCGGTTTAAGTATATATCAAAATTCAAAACAGAGAGAGACTCCTTCTGACCCACCCGAGACTGTCAGTGCATGATTGTGTGCAAACGGAGTCGTATATATAAATGCTGATCCGGCACCTATAGCCGCCCCGGCGACCACATCCCACCAATGATGCTTTTTGGAAAACACCCTACCCCATCCAATATATGTAGCCACCACATAAGCCGGCACCCCAAATTTCCACCCATACCTGCGCTGAAGAAAAGTTGCCGTAGAGAATGCAGCCGAAGTATGTCCGCTCGGAAATGAATGACGGTTACTATGATCAGGGCGGTCTTCCTTTATTGCATATTTCAATATCAATGTGGCACCGGCAGTCGTGACTGCCGTAAGAGCACCTTGTTTAAGTCCTTCCCAATCTTGCTCCACCAACACCCCTGCCAAAGTCGCAACAGGAAGTGCAATCACCGCCACATCTGTAGACACACCTACCCCCTTTTGTGCTGACGTTCGCCTATAGTTTGACTGATCTTCCCCTTTCAACAAATGAGGTAGCAACATAAATATACACATTAACAACACTTTAACCCTATTCATAGACATATCATAACGAATGTAAATAAAATCAAACGATAGATTCATATCATCCGGATATTCCCCGGACATCAGGATATTACCTGAAAAATTCTGAAATTTATCAGGGTTCCGGAATTATATCAACCCGGCAGCCCACATACCAACCTATAAATATACGGTAAAAAGATAATACACCCTACCGCTAATGAAACCACTGCAAGCAGCGTCACTGCAGCCGCGCCGAAATCTTTCGCCTTTCCTATCAGCGGATCATAGTCTTCTGTTATGCGGTCGGCAAGTGCCTCCACCGCACTGTTAAGAACTTCAGCTGAAATCACCAAGCCTATACATATGAGCAGAACGCACCATTCCATTCCTGATATTCCAAGAATAAAGCCAAGAGATACCGCCACTGCCGCCGCCACTGCATGAATGCGCGCATTATGTTCCTCTTTCACGAGCGTCTTAATGCCTTGCCATGCATATATAAATGCCTTTCCTCTTTTTTTCCAAGAAAATTTACTGTCAGTAGTCATAATCAAACGATAATTGATCAACATACAATACCGCACCGGCACCTCCCGTAAAGAAATCTCCATATTTCGAGGCTGCGCAAGTAATCTGGATATAGCTCGGCACCCGAGATGTGCTGCGATAATCCAATTTTATCTCAAATTCCTGATAATTATCCATTGTGCCACTATATACCAATTCCCCATAAGCTATTATTGATGGCATATTCTTATCAAAAAGCTGACGGTTGTTTGGATTTGTCCGTATCTCGAACGGGGCTGTCCAATCGGTCAGTGCCACATATATATGACACGAATCAGGTCTGCCTATCAAATCTTTATATTCCGAACTCGAGTAATTTATTTCTGCCGTCTTATACTGATAGTACCCTTTCAGTCTGGTGGGACGCAGTGTCCAGGGACGCCCGAAATCCAATATTCCGTTCGTTCCGTCCACTTTCTGGAAAGTGCCGGTATATATGGAACCTGCCGCAAGTTTGCCGATTATTCCTATGCCTACAAATTTTGTATTAAGTTCAGCAGCCTGACCGCTTCCTGTAGGAGTATGGTCGGTCGGCACCACATTACTCTGTCCCAATGTTGCGGCTCCGGTGTTACCTGTATCCCAATATTGCTCCCCATCTTCATTCCACGGACACCATATCTTGCCATTTTTAAGCCACCACTGATCAAAATCCCCATCCGGGATCAAGGCTGTGCCCTGCGTTTTCACATTGATCTCATTTCCAAGCTCATCTCCGGAGATTGCACGAACCACATATTCCGTAAGTGGAGTAAGATGCGGAATATAGCAAGAGAAGGATCCCTCCGTCTGTGTCACAAGATCAGCGGGCACATCCTGCCATTCCTCCTCATCCGCCCGACGATACTGAAAACCGCCTTTCATATCAGACGGACAACTGCCATATGCCCATATAACCTGACTCCACGCATCCGCTGTATCTGTAGAGACAAGCAATTCCGTCTTTTCCACATAGATGGTCCATTCCTCAGTAATTCCGTGCGCGGTCACATCAATCCTTACAGGCCTGCTGAAATCATATATCCCGGTTACAATATCAGGGGAAAGTGTCGTAATTCCTGCCGGACCAAGCTTAATCGAAGTTACATTAAGTCTGGAGAGATCTGACGACTCCGGCACATTGACGATTATCCGTCTGCCGATCGCATCCACTGTCGTCTCCCCTATCTGACCCTCTATGGTGAAGTATCTTTCTATATTCTGCACTGCGCGTATCAGCCACTGGTATGTCTGATAGCGTGTCAGATTCACCACCAATGGTTTCGACAAGTCATACACTCCTTCAGAGAGATCAGGATCTGCCGTCCCCCCCTCACTGACAGAAAATTCACTAAATTTCACCGCACTGACATCCACAATTTCATCAAGATACAGAGTGCCGGAAAAACCGGAAGAATCTATCAACGCCGCCCGGCTCTCACCGACAGCTGAAATAGCCGTTATATTCTGCTGAATCCGCGGATAAGGGAGATCATTTTTTATACATCCTGAAAAAATCAGAATTAAAAAAAGGAGTGTGGATATATATGGTTTTGTCACTGACATAAACGATAGATGAAAAATTTAATAAACTTATCTCAACTGCAAAATTAATACAAATTTCCGAGAATACAGCTTTTCTATAAATTGAGTTCTCATGTTATAAAATCTTGCTGCACTTACACAAAAGCCCTA
>JAIDJJ010000643.1 GCA_029052265.1 Muribaculaceae bacterium | reverse complement strand
CTCTTTATGATTTTCCCCAAGCCATATCCTCATCTCCAGACTCCCTCCCCTCACTCGCCAATAACGGTGGCGGCTATCATTGCTCCACCAGGCATATACACCTTCCATACTCAAAGAAAACTTTTTGGCAACAGAGATCTCTATACCAACATCCGGCGTCAGAACTACATCGTGCAGAAGGTTGGTCTTTATCCCGATGCGTGGATAGCAGTCATCACACTGTGTATTCTGAGCTGAAGCGTCAAACGTTGCAAATAAACAAACCAAACATACCGGGACCATAAGGTCAAACGCCATCCTCTTAAACCTGTAAGAAGCCGGCATTATAGATATTAATATGGATTTTAGCAATTCAATCACAGTCTGATACAGTTAATCGGGTGGAAGCTGATTAAAATTAGGAACATATAATCACGAAGTATCACAGAGGGATTTTTTAATTTGGAAGAAGAAGTTTAGCAGGCTAAACGACCGGTTGGAAATTAGAAAATCACCCGTAAGACGAATGTGGATTTGTTTGTCCGCAGGTGAACGATACTTCCTATCATATCACTAATCTTTAATAGCCATTTGCATATTAATATAATGAAACATCCCGCCACATTGTTCAATTCTGTCTGATGTTTCATCTGTTTAAATTAAAAAACTTTCTCTTGTCAAAAAAATTAAAAATTTACTTAATCATTTGCATTATTCAATTCATATTATTAATTTTGTGGACGATACAACACTTGGATGATTTAATCAATATTTATATCAGATCATCAAGCACCACGCCGAGGTCAGATGGCTATCCAAATATTTGCCACTGAAGGAGTGCGGTGGGATGTATCAGACATGATAAAGGCGTTTACTCGCTTTCTTGTTTAAGACGTATCGGAATCTTGCAACCTTACGATCATCAAAGTCTTGAACATAGCAACGGTAGATGTCACGGGTATGGTGTACATACACCTGTGTTTTGTCGCATGGGGTAAGACTGCGCTGTTGGAAGTGCAGTTTTACCATTGTGATAAAACTGCAGTTGCATTATCATATCGGCGTGGGTTCTAACGTTGTCTGTTCATCTTTGATAGGCAGTGCAAGAGCCTCGATACGTGGGACAGACAACTGAATGAGTCCACGTTTTTTTATGTCATCCCTGTTAACAATTTAACCTGATGGCATGAATATGAGATGTATTATCTGCAACGACACTATATCCGGCAGCTACCAGACGGATCCGTGGGGACAAACAATCTGCGACCACCACAATGCCCCTTTATGTTATGCTTGCGGCAGATTCACCATGCCGTCTGACCTGAGTCTGTCAGATGGAAGACATATATGCAGCTCATGCCTGTCAACAACAGTATGCCTTCCCGAACATATCAGATGGGTAGATAAAAAGACCCGCGCCATACTTGCCTCAAATGGATTTGACAGCTTGCCTTCAAATGTTCCCATAAAGATAGTATCTCCCGAGGAAATGAGTGTGCTCACAGGAAAGCCATGCGTGGATCTACATAACAGAGGGCTCAACACTATCTCGACATCAGGAATCTACCCTTTCAAAAAAACAACTTCTTCAATTTACATATTCAACATGCTCCCCAAGTTGCAATTCGCGGGTGTTCTTGCCCATGAACTTATTCATCTCTGGGTTGATATCAAGAACTTAAAGCTATCGTTGAATCTTGAAGAAGGACTCTGCAATCTTGGCTCATGGCTTGTATATACTTCTGCCAATACCCCTTTATCAAAGATTTTGATTCAAAACTTGTATGACAATCCCGATCCTGTTTACGGAGATGGATTCAGGAGTATACTGTCCTTATACCACAAAAAAAAATCAATTAAGGATCTCGCAGCCTTCATCAACAATAAATAACCATCCTGACATAGAACCATCATGAAAAATCCAAAACGAAACGAGATTATAGTTCCGGCAGTATGCCAAAAAAACGGTAAGCCCTTCGGCATTACAGCTCTCATTGAGAAAGATGCGATCACTTTCAAATGGGCGTTTAAGATGTCTGACTCCACTGCAAAAAGGGAAGGGTTTGACAAAAACAAAGTGTCGGGCAATATTTACAACGGGCCCGAATTTCCCGGCTGCCCTCATTGTGGCAACGACACATGGTACATCTGCTGCGTATGCAAAAGATTTGTATGCGTGCATCATACTGCTGATTGGGGAAAATGTCCGGTTTGCGGAAAGGAAGGTGGCTTCACTTTTGCCGACTCTTTCGAAATTTCCGGAACCGATCTCTGATTATGATTTCCTAAAATACAATATAATATGGCAGAATTAACTCCCGGCACGAAGGTCAAGCTCAGAAACGGATCCTCGTGCACTGTAAAAAAAG
>JAIDJJ010000642.1 GCA_029052265.1 Muribaculaceae bacterium | reverse complement strand
AATAAAAAGTCTTATTAAATGCAAATATTAAATGCAAATATTAAATGCAAATATTAAATGCAAATATTAAATGCAAATATTTGATAAAATTATAATGCAAATTATGCTGCGGGAAGTTCTATACGGAATGTTGTCCCTTTGCCAATTTCGGATTCTTTCACGAATATTTTACCTCCGTGATATTCTTCGATTATGCGTTTCACGAGAGTCAATCCGAGTCCCCAGCCACGTTTTTTTGTGGTGAAACCCGGTGAAAAGACGTTTTTGAAATTTTTACGTGCGATACCTTTGCCGGTATCTTTTACCTCTATCCAGACTTTGTCTTTTTCCGTACCGGTAGATATTTCGATCCTGCCTTCCCCTCCGATGGCATCGACAGCGTTTTTGGTAAGGTTTTCCATGACCCACTCTATTAAGGATGTGGAAAGTAATACCCCATGATCGTCTTCGCTGAGATTCATGACTACCGACACTTTCCCTGAGATCCGGCTTTTCATATATTGCAATGACCGGTTGACCGTTTCGTTCAAATATTCAAGCCGCAGTTCGGGCCGTGACCCGATTTTGGAAAACCTGTCGGCGATTACAGAGAGGCGGTTTACATCTTTTTGAATCTCTCCGGTAACTTCCTTGTCGGCGCCGGATGCCTCAAGAAACTGGTTCCATGCCATTAATGATGATATGGGCGTTCCAAGCTGATGGGCTGTCTCTTTTGAAAGTCCCGCCCAGAGCCGGTTTTGCTCAGCACGTTTTGTGTATATTACGGCAAGATATATTATTAGAGCAATTAATATCATCACCCCCAATTGTATATATGGATACAGGCTAAGCCTTTTCAACAGAATTGAATCTTCATAATATATGTATTGGAATGCATTGTGATATATCTCAACCTTTATGAAATGGGGATCGGTTTCCGAGAGTTCGTCAAGAGATCTGCCTCCCCCCGCTTTGTGTATACGCCGGTTCAGAAAGTCCTTGTTTTCCTCAGACAGCTCCTCAAAAGTGGCTTTCCCGTCTTCGATTTCATCAGGGAGAGGAAAGTTCCTGTAATCAAGGATATGGTATCCGGCATCAGTTACAAGTACGGGGATTGAATTGTTTTGACTTATGATTGCGAGCAAGAACTCGAAATCGGAATCTATGTCAGCCTTTGCAAGTTTTTGAGTGGCACTTGCCCATATGTCCATCCTTTCGCGTTCCTGTTGTGCGAGCTCTTTGACAAGACTGTTGCTCACTAAAAGAAAAAGAATCATAGCAACCGCCGCAGCGATTAAAAAGATGATTTTGCCGATACGCCGGCGTTCATATATTCCCATTTTAAAGAGAAGAAAGGATGAACCGGGGAACGGCATCGTCAGTGTTCGCCCCGATAATTATGTCTGCTATGCGTTTTACTTCAGGGACAGCATTTTCCACAGCCACAGCCACATCGGCTGCCATTAGCATGGGGATGTCGTTCATGTTGTCGCCAAACGCCACGATTTTATCGGCTCCGGACATATCCCGGAGGGTTCTGACGGCATTCGCTTTTGAAGCCTCAGGTGAAAATATCTCCATGATGCCGGTCTCTTTCCCAAATATGTCATGATAGAACACAGGATTGCAGTCTACCGTTTCTCTTATTTCCTCATAAGTCTCTTCTACTATTGCAGACGGTTGCATTGAATAGAACAGGGAAATGTCGGAGGTTGGTAATTGATCTGCTGAACCGTTTGCAGCATTTATGTGAAATATTTTATAAGGGCTGTCCGTCCTTTCTGAAATAAACGCCAGTTCTTTGTCGGAGAGCGGACCTATGTGGTGCACATGGATCTTATCTCCTGTCAGCCGATATACAAATGTAGGGAGATCATGCTTCCGAAGAATGCCGATGATTTTTTCGGCAGTCTTTTGCGAAATATGTATGGATCCGGAAAATTTGCGGGATAGGGGATCCCAGATGGCGGCGCCTGTCATAACCACAAAGGGGATGTGACATTTCACCATTCCCATGAGTGGTTCCACTGTGGACGGTGTGCGGGCTGTAGCTACGGAAAACATTGCGCCTCCAGCTATCGCTTCGTTCAACATCTCTACAGAGCGAGGCGACAGACGGCTGTCGGAAGAAAGGAGAGTGCCGTCAAGATCGGATACAAAAAGCGTCTTTCCCATGATCACCGCTTAGATTTAATCTCCTCCCATTCGGCGTCGCTTACCTGACTTTCATGCCATTCCTGCCGGGATGATGCAGATTGTCCCGAAGGGTCGATTTCTGATTGGGAAAAATCCTTTGTCTCTACGAAATCTACATCTTCGGCATATTCTTTCGGAATTATAGGTCCGGAAGTATAGGTTTGCCTGCGGTTGTTGCGGTTTCGGTAATATCCGCTGAAATTGAAAGGGGAGTCATTTCCCCCATTTTGCCGTGCCTCTTTTTTAGCCTTGCGGGATCCGGGACGCGGCGGCATTCCCGCAGCATCCCGCAGCATGTCTTCCACCTTTTTTGCCATGAGCCGGCGGCACAATTTCCATATGGTTGGCCAAAGGAGAAACAGAAGTATTACTATTATTAAGAATATTCCCAAAATGATCAGATAAATTAAAAATTATCGACTTTTAAACGTCAGTGAAAGAAGGATATAGAATATTATAAGCCAAAGCAATCCCCCGGTGCCGAGAGTAAGGCAGAATATTACGGCTGCAATAATGAGGATGAAACGGTGAGCATTTTCTTTAAGATTCAGATTTTTGAATTTTAAAGAAAAAATCTTGACCGGAGAATTCATCAGCCAACATTCCACACACATGACAGGGAGAAACACGTACCATTCATATAAGAACCCGGCACCCTGCATATACATTGCCGAATATCCTATCCAGAATATTGCATTTGCCGGGATCGGCATTCCGATGAAGGAGGTGGTCTGTCGGGTGTCGATATTGAATCTTGCGAGACGTATGGCACCTGCCACAGGAATTAGTAATGCTGTCCATTTCAGCCATTCCTGGCAACCGGATTGTCCGATAAGGTGGAATACAATCATTGCTGGTGCGACTCCGAAAGTGACAAGGTCGGAAAGGGAATCGAGTTCTTTCCCTAAGTTGGAGTAGGCATGGAGTGCGCGGGCGGCAAATCCGTCAAGGAAGTCAGCCACAGCACCGATTGCAATGAAAATGAACGCCCACTGATAAGCAGGCATTCCCCACATGGTCTCAACCCCGTTGGCAGTTGTTATAATGGCGAGGCATCCCGCCACCAGATTTATACAGGTGATGGAATTTGGTATGTTTGCTTTTATAGGATTCATTCTGCTGACGTTTTAAGACGTGCTACAGGAGTAACACCGCCTTTTACGATTTGTTTGATGTCTACCAGAATTTCTGCGTCGGTCGGAAGGTATATGTCGACACGGGAGCCGAATTTTATAAACCCGAGGTGCCCGTCGATTGTCGCGGTATGCCCTTTGCGTGCATATGTCACAATTCTCCGTGCCATTGCCCCTGCTATCTGGCGTGCGGTTATGCGGTGGCCCGAGGGGGTTGCAATGCCGATGGTGCTTCGCTCGTTTTCTGTGCTTGATTTCGGAAGATAGGCGGAGAGAAAGCGTCCTCTGTGATGGCGGACGTATTCTACGCTTCCGTCTACAGGATACCAGTTGGCGTGGACATTAAGCGGCGACATGAATACGGACAGCATTATTGCTTCTGATTTAAGGTATTCCGGTTCGAATACTTTTTCAATCGCCACCACTTTCCCGTCGACAGAGCTTACCACCATATCCTTTCGTTTACCACGGTAGTGTCTTTTGGGACACCGGAAAAAGTTGAACACAAAAATATAGACCACGGCAGATATTGAAGTGAAGACCGCAGGGATGACAAATGGCGGCATGAAAAGCCATACCGGGGCATTGAGCGCCAGCAGTACGAGGAAAAGCATTATAAGGATGTTCGTGCCTTCGCGATGGATTTTCACTTCTGATTCTGATATTATAGGTTATGGCGGGGTCTTCTGATGTTTGGCACGACGTAAAAAATGACGGGCACCATGACCGGAGGACAATGCCGATAAGTGAATGCAAATTTAACGTTTTTCTGAGTTTCTCGCAAATTTTTTGTAACTTTACAAGCCTTTTTCAATTGCCTAATATTAAAGACATGGAAAGAAGACAAGCTCTGATGGTGATAAATCCGGTGTCCGGCACGCGTTCAAAACGCGGACTGGAGGAAATGGTGTGTTCCCGTCTCGGAAAAGAAGGAATAGCTGTCGAGACTGTCTATACCCGGGGAAGCGGAGACGCCGCGGCTTTTGCCTCCGACGCAGCCGGGAAAGGATATTCAATGGTTATTTCAGCCGGGGGTGACGGCACTGTCAATGAGATTGCCGGAGCCCTTTCCCACACAAATACTGTGCTCGGCATTTTGCCGCTTGGTTCCGGCAACGGATTCGCACGAAGTCTGGGAATACCTCAGGATGCAGAAGATGCATTGAAGGTGATCGCAGAGGGTCATTCACAGATATGCGACCGGGGAATTGTCAACGGCATGCCTTTTTATTGTACATTCGGGGTAGGTTTTGATGCCGTTGTAAGTGAAAAATTCGCCTCTATGAAACGGCGCGGACGCATCACGTATATCCGGAGTGTATTTCAGGAATTTTTGAACTACAGCAGCCAGCCTTATGCATTGGCTATAGGGGGATCTGTGTTGACGGAGAAAGCTTTCCTGATAGCTGTGTGCAACGCCCCGCAGTATGGCAACAACGCATATATTGCACCGCAGGCGAAACTTTCCGACGGATTGCTGGATATAACTGTGGTGCATTCGGGGTCTCCCATTTCTACGATGATGGTCGGCGTGGATCTGTTGACGGGTTATCTTGACCGCAATACCCAGATAGAGACGTTCCGTGTCAGTGCTGCTACAATCACGCGCCTTGGAAGCGGACCTGTGCATATCGACGGTGATCCGCTTACCCTCGGCACAAATCTTGAGATCACTTGTGATCCGGCGTCATTAACTGTTTTTGCGCCTGAAAAGGAAGCTGAATTCAAACCGATAGTTTCTCCTCTGCGTGCTATGCTGGAGGATATCCGGTATGATGTTAAAGCGAAATTCCGGTGAGATTTCATGAATGGCGCGATCCATCAGAATGGAACCGGAGATTCAAAAGAATAGTGCCGTCCGTCTATGGGAAATGTAAATTCCAATTTGTGGGCATGAAGATGGAGCCTTTGCTGTCTGCCATAAATATTTTTCCCATATAGCCGGTCGCCGGCTATCGGTAGCCCGAGTCCGGATTCAGATGCAGCGTGCACCCGCAGCTGATGGGTCCGTCCCGTGAGGGGATGGAAGAGTATGCGGCTGCAACCTTCCGAAATTCCTGTGAATGTATAGTCTGTCAGGGCATCCTTGCCATTGTCGAAGTCTACGCGCTGTCGGGGACGGTCAAGCAGGTCTGGAGAAAGTGGGAGGCTTATCTGTCCGGTATGAGGGATCCCTTGTGATTTGTAGTCGCCTTGAAGGTCAGCTACATATGTCTTTTTAATTTCCCGTGTGGCAAAAAGAGACTGCATGACCTTGTAGGGAAGTTGTCCGAAAGTGGCTATGAGTAGCCCCGATGTGTCCTGGTCAAGCCGGTGAGCCATTCTTACGTCCCTGTCCGGTCCATATTTATCGGAGAGCCATTGCTGTACGGACCCCGCCGTTCCCTTGCCGGGCACAGAGAGTATCCCTGCCGGTTTTTCGACCACACAAAACCATTTGTTCTCGTAGATTATTTCCGGACTAAATAACGGTTCCGACAGGCAACTGCGATCAAGAGATGGCTCTATGGACAGACCTTGCAGCATCCAGTCGAGCACGGGAAGGCACTTCCCACGGCATGCCGGATAATGTTCGCCGTGTATGCGCAGTTCACCGTCTTTGGGTTTGCCATACCAATATTCGGCAATAGACACGGGATTCCACCCACGCAGATATGCCGCCTGCAACAGTTTGGGGGCGCAACATTCTCCCGCACCGGATGGCGGGATTTTCATAGGTGTCTCAGCAAAAATTTCGCTTAAATTCTTACTCTCGCCAAGGGCATTTAGCAATCTGAAGTTTGTGAACAACCAGTTTTGTAATGCTTCGGAATCAGAACGACGTTTCTCTTTCATGGAATTGAGATGAGCCTGCGCTTTTTTCAAATTGTCGGCATACGGTTCAAGACTGGCGGCAAGTCTCTTTTTAAGACGGTGTAGCTCCGCTTTTTCAAATTGACTTTGGCGTATCATTGCCGCCAGTTCTTCATCGGTGACTCCGGATTCCCTTTTGGAATCCCTTTCCATTTTTGACAGACGGCATTTTTCTCGATGTTCCGATATTTTAGTGTCAGATTCCCCTTTAATACGCTCATAATCATTTTTAGCCGGAGCATACTGATCCTTCTCGAATAGGGAAATGGCAATATTCTGACGGGAAATGTCAGCCTCTTTTGTTTTAAAATATCCGTCAGGCTGTAGATAATCGAAGACCGGCTCTACGAATCCATTATAATGGAAGCCTTCTTCTCCAATTTGTCCGGAGAAAGCATACAATGTGTGACTGATTCCGCAATCGTCAGTGGCGATCAGCACGCCGAGCATTTTTCCTGTTTCGAGTTCACGAACAAAATTGACATCCTCAGGATTGTCACTCCTTTTCAGAGTCTCCATCCTGTCAAGCAACTTCCGGAAAGCCTCGTTGCATTTCTCATCGGGTGTATAATCAAAGGGGTTGTTCATACATGCTAAATTACAAAATCTCCCGGATTTGAACAAATACTTCATAGGGACCGAACTCTATAACAAAGTGTATGTTGTTATAAATAAAATCATATGATATGCTTCATGATGTAATTTTCTTCCTGCTCGGGCTTGCAATGGTGGTTGCCGGAGGGAATTACCTTACCGACGGAGCCACAGTCATTGCACGCAAAATGCATGTGTCGGGTCTTGTGATCGGTCTTACGGTAGTGGCTTTCGGTTCTTCCGCCCCGGATCTTGTGGTATGCCTGATGTCGACTATACAGAATCATTCCCAACTCGCTTTAGGTGATGTTGTAGGCGCGAATATATTCGATTTGCTATTGGTGATAGGTGTGGTGGCGGTCGTAAGACCTGTGTCTATCAGTTCCGAGATGCAATGGAAGGGATTGCCAATGGTCGTGCTTGCGTCGGCGGCACTTTTCTTTTGTGGCGATGACAAATTATTTGACGGTAGCAGTTCAGACATCATCAACCGTACTGACGGGCTGATGTTTCTTCTTTTCTTCATTATATTCATGGTTTATACCTTCAGCATGAGCCGGCAGGGTCAACCTTCTGGGGATGACAAGCAAACCGACAATTCTCCGGTGAGCCGCCGACAGCTTGTCTTGGCAGCTGTAAGTGTAGTGGGGAGCCTTGTCGCGTTGTTTTTTGGGGGAGATTGCTTGGTGGATGGCGCCTCAGGAATAGCACGGCGTGCCGGATTGTCGGAAGGGCTTATCGGTTTGACGATAGTCGGGTTCGGCGGTTCGGTACCTGATCTTGTGACCTCTGTAATGGCGGCAGTTAAACGACAGCCCGGACTGGCGTTGGGGAATGTAGTAGGTGCATGCGTATTCAACATCTTCTTCATCCTTGGCACCTGCGCCGTAGTCCGTCCTCTTGACACAGGATCGATATCGGTATTCGATTTTTCCACACTGGTAGCCGGAGCTTTGGTCGTGTGGATATTCGGCGCCTTGACAGGACCCAAAGTAATCAGTCGCCATGAGGGCATTATCCTGATCCTCCTCTACGCCGTCTACGCCACAAAACTCATCCTCGACGTAATCCACCACTAATTATTCATTCAGTCTCCGATGAGGCAAATGGCTTTACAATCTGAGCATAGTGAGTCTTTCATCTCAAAATGAGGATTTCCACCTTTTGCGTCCGCCATTATGCAATGCGGATTATCGCTTTCACAATGAGGGTATCCATAGAATCCGTGGCAGAATTCATGCACAGCGAGTTTCCAAAGATCATTGCGTCGTTTTAGCCTGTGAGTTGTTTCAATCCACGCGCCCACGTGGGGCGCGACCTGTTTTTTTGATTGACCGAGTTATATTTCACCATGTTTCAATCCACGCGCCCATGTGGGGCGCGACCTCCCCTGAAGGATCGCTTGAGGATAGATGCGCTGTTTCAATCCACGCGCCCATGTGGGGCGCGACCTTTTCAACAAAAAAACCGCTCAGGACCCGCAGGTTTCAATCCACGCGCCCATGTGGGGCGCGACAGGCGTCCCCTATGTTTGTTTTGGCGGAGATGTCAGTTTCAATCCACGCGCCCATGTGGGGCGCGACATCCGGCAAAGAAGATCGCATTTATGTGCCTAATGTTTCAATCCACGCGCCCATGTGGGGCGCGACTCTGCTGACGGATGAGCGCCTGTTGCTGTCTGAGTTTCAATCCACGCGCCCATGTGGGGCGCGACTGAAAGGATCCTTGACAAGGCGCACGCGGTTATCACGGTTTCAATCCACGCGCCCATGTGGGGCGCGACTACTCCGGGATGGTGGATGCGAATGAGTTTGGGATGTTTCAATCCACGCGCCCATGTGGGGCGCGACCGCAGTCCGGCGGTAAATTCGCGTGCCTCTACGGTTTCAATCCACGCGCCCATGTGGGGCGCGACTATTCTTATCCAAAGCCTCGATAACGATGTTCTGGTTTCAATCCACGCGCCCATGTGGGGCGCGACACGGTCTCGTCTGTAAGCAGGGAATGTCCGAGCGCGTTTCAATCCACGCGCCCATGTGGGGCGCGACTGTCGGGCTCCACAAACGGGGATGCCCCCGGCGCGTTTCAATCCACGCGCCCATGTGGGGCGCGACATGGTGGTCTGACTCTCCGGGGAACTTTGAAACGGTTTCAATCCACGCGCCCATGTGGGGCGCGACGGTTGCCGAATTCCGGGATGCCGAGCATCCACAGTTTCAATCCACGCGCCCATGTGGGGCGCGACGGAATGTCCGTTTGTACAGCTTACTACGCTCGATGTTTCAATCCACGCGCCCATGTGGGGCGCGACTTGCACCATTGAGGCTTCCGAAAATGTCCGTCAGGTTTCAATCCACGCGCCCATGTGGGGCGCGACTGTCGTTTATCGCCATGACGTCATCCATCGTCAAGTTTCAATCCACGCGCCCATGTGGGGCGCGACAAGGTCACTGGCAAAAAGTTCGTTTCGGTCAAACTTGTTTCAATCCACGCGCCCATGTGGGGCGCGACGAATATACTCCAGTCGGGGGTTATTGGCTGCTTGGTTTCAATCCACGCGCCCATGTGGGGCGCGACTGTCTATAATCACCGCAACAAACCGGACGGAACAGGTTTCAATCCACGCGCCCATGTGGGGCGCGACTGCATGTTATATAAATGCTTTTATCTTAGGAGTTTTTATGACCCTTTGCGCGAAAGTAATAAAATTTTTTGAATAATTCGTTATCTTAAAAATATATTTTTTATTATTATCTGAATATTAATGATATTATAAATCCGCGAATACACACAGGTTTAATGCAATACCAGAGGTTCGCGGAGGTATTTATAGTAGCATCTTATGTGTTTTGTACAAATTTAGAATTTCTTGTTGTAAAATCCAATATTCATCAAAATTATTTGTACATAAATATCAAATATAAGAGCTTATTGTGGAATATCAAATAATCAAGGCAGAATTAGTATCAAGGGATCGATTGAGTCCTAAGGATTCAATATGACGTTCCCAGTTACTGCCTAAAAAATAAAAGCGGATACTGTCTGTTGAGTTATTAATTATTTTTTTAAGTTTCTCGCGAAGTATGACAAATTGAGCCTCAGAGAGGACACATTCAAATACTGAATTTTGCACACGATGACCATAGTTTACACATTCGCGTGCCACCTGACGTAATCGTTTACGCCCTTCTCCGGTAGTTGTCTCAACATCGTAGGTAATTAATATAAACATATCGGTTATTTGATTAGAAACGGTGGATAAATTTCAATACTGTCGCGAATGGTGCGGGCAAGCAGTTGGCTCTGCACATAAGGTAATAATCCTATCTGTATCTTTTCGTTTAGGAACGGGTGCGTGATTATCTCTTTCTTTCGTTGCTGCCATGCCTGAAGAATGGTTTTGCGTCCCTCATCAGTTGTTGTGACGGTGTCTTCTCCATGAGAAATAAAATCGCGTCCGCTTATTTGTCGTCTGTTAATAAGGGAAAGTACTAATCTGTCTCCGAGATATGCCCGCATCTCTTCCATAATATCAAGTGCAAGAGAGGGGCGTCCGGGGCGAAGGGTGTGAAACAAACCAACGTATGGATCAAGTCCTACAGACTCAAGAGCAGCTGTACAGTCATTGGCGATCAGTGTATATATGAACGAAAGCATGCAGTTGACAGCATCGCGAGGAGGGCGGCGGTTTCTACCGTTAAACTGGAATACAGGATCAGAGGTACGCAATAAATGGGTGAATACAGAGAAATAAGCAGATGCTGCATCTCCTTCGTGCCCACGCAATTCATCGCTTGAAGTTGACTTCAATGCCAATTTTTTACAGTTTTTCAGTTTCCTTTCGACTTCTTCAATATGTATATTGTTCCCATAATCTCGCAAATGTCTCAGCAATATCTGTCGGTAATTGTTGATTTTTGCAGCTATTAGGATTCGTGCAAGCGATAGCGAGTAGTTTGGGTCTGACGCCAACCGATATTGTCGTGTCCTAAGTAGGACATTCCCTGTAACCGGTCCTTGAAATCTGCCAATAAACCTGCCATTGGGCGAAAGGAATGTCAAGGAGACACCATTATCAGCACACAGTTTCATCAATCCCGGGCTTGCTCCCATATAACCAAATGTTACTATATGCTCAATATTGACAATAGGAATGCGGAAAACTTCTTGCTGTTTTACTGATATAACGGCATTCAGACCATCCTTTGAAAGATATGCCTCCGGTGTAGTTACATAAAGTGTATTAAGAAGTTTCCTCATAGAGATTGGTTTTAAGGTAATTATTCACAGCTGTTTGAGAAGGTGTTTTGGGCATGCATTCGTTAAAAAGGGAGCAGTTGCGGCAATGTTGTTTGTATACAGGTGCCGGAATGATTCCTGCGTCAAAAATCCGATGCATTTCAATAGCACAATCTATAGTAAAAGCCCGGATTTCATTGTCAATTTCAAATGTGATTCGACTGTTGCTATCTCCGTAATAAATAGAACATTCCGATATAACAGTCCGGAACATTTCCTCAAGACAAATTGCCTGAGCCACGACCTGCACTTTGTCGCGCAGGTCGGGCTTAGGTCTTCCATGCTTATATTCGATGGGATGCAAGCGCCAGTATCCGGGATATGACGGATGAATGACCGATTGCTCGGATGTTGCTGATGGTATTAATTCCACGGCATCACTGAATCCGTAAAGTCCGAGACTTGCCGAGGCTAAAGCAACCCTTCTGAGTGTGATCAAATCACCATTTTTCTGTCTATAGGCAGGATTGTCGACATTAGTGTGCATTATCTGACCCTCGGCAGTAAGTCGGTTGTCGTCCCATCTCTGCTCTATATGAATCATAGCCCACTGATGCGGACAGAATACATAATGTTGTATTCCTGACAACATTAGATAATCATCGGGGTCAAACATAGCACTTGTCAATCAGATTATTTCGATGATTTCTACGTTTGCCGGACAGTTCTCCCGATCTATTGAAATCCGGTAGTCGGCAAAACTGCGACTTGCTTTCTCCTTGTCAATCTGCTCTATGCTGACAAGATCAAAAAGTTTGTTTGCCGGGGCATTGCCAAGTACACTGTTGTGTTTGAACACGATCAGACGACGTGCACTCATAAGTCCGCGTGCTGCGGAGCGGTCGCAGTCGAACATATTGGAGAGAGCTTCCCAAACGAGTTCGAGATCCTCTTCACTGAAACCGGTCTGCTGCGCAAGATTTGCCGACACAAAACCGCGTGCCACGTACAGTCCGTAAGGAACGGTGAATTTACGACCGATAGTGCGGTTGCCTCCTGCCTGCTTATCAGACTCTTTGTCAGATGCTACTGCCATTCGTGTGATGGTATGTTCTTGGCTTATAATAGGGCTTACCGAACGTCCGAATGTCAATTGTATAGGACCTCGGACCTGTCCGGCATTTTTAGTTTTCTCGCCGGTAGACATAACTGCACCGAAAGTACGGACATCGAAATAGCGGCTGCACATCACATCGCGGGCTGCATCGGTTTTGTCTGTGTCTTTTGCATTTTTCGCACGTTCATCCTCATGGGCTTTCTCAATGGCTTTATTGAGAACAGCCTTCTCTTTTATGAAGATATCGTAGCCGTCAGCACATCCCTTGGCAACTTGTACGTAGTTGCGGATTTTGCGTTTCAGGCAGACATCACTTACCAGCCCTTCGCCTGTCTCTGCATCCATACGAGGGAGATTACCGGCGTCCGGATCACCGTTAGGATTGCCATCCTGTACATCGAAAATGTAAATAAAATCGTAGCGATTGTTAATCTTGCTCATAATATTTTGTATTTAGTTATTGTTGTCATTGTTGTTTTCTTCCTCTTTATGGGTATATAAATCACTTTTTTGGTGATCATAACCTACAGCAAAGCGCCCTTGGTCATATATATTAAGTCGCGCAGGAAATCCGGTAGAAGGCATTTTATCCGTAATCTCGAGTTTTATCTTTTCGATATATATATTGAAGCCAGGGTTACTTATCTTATTGAGATGATGTCTTGTCAGTTTACTCAGAGTCGGGAAAACTATTGCGGGGGTGGACATAGCTGCTCCGTAGTATCTTTCAGCAATTGTAGAGGTTCCCAATGCTTTTCTCTGCGTGTATTCAAGCACGGCAAAGAGGCGGCCGCACAGGTAGCCGATGTTTTTTTCTTCTTTGCTAAGCATTACTGTTAGTTGTTTTTGTTTGTTTCTGTCAATTCGATTAAGATATGCTTTGATAATAGCTGCACGCACGATGTCGACCTTATGATCAGCATGAATGCGGAGTATCACCTGTTGCATCAATGAATAGGGATATGGACGCCCTTCGACAATACTTTTGACTATTGCTTCAGGCAGATTGGACTTAATGTCAGATACTTTCCCATTGACTGCAATAGCCCGCAGGATATTGTATAGACCGGTATAAGGTTTTTTATCCGTTCTCCTGTCTGCTATTTCCATATCTTCATGATGTTTCAGCATGTTTGATGCGAAATCTCTGAGTGAGGTGTCGCTCCAGTGGGTTACTGCTATTCTTGCAGAGTTCGGCGCAAGTCCAAGAATATAAAAGCGGTCAGTGAGTGCTCCCGGTACATTGCCGGAATATATTGATTCGAACGTTTTTTTTACAGCCTCCACTCTTACATTCGGATCATTTTCTTCAGTTTCTTCTATTTCATCGCCAAATCCGTTCAGTTCTTTTGCCAATGCATTTTCAAGCAAGACTGTCGCTTCTGAGTTTGATGAGCCCCAGAAAACTAAAGTTCTGTTACCGATGATGTATTTGTTTTGAGAACCTTTACCAAGCAGCCGGTTGAGTGCTGTCGTATAGCTTGCCTCAGCCTCTTTGGATATAGGAGCATTGAGACCTTTTTGCTTTCCATACGAATCATAGCCGGAATTAACCTGGAATGACACGAGGCGTGCAGTTGCCTGAGAGCCAGGTATGGGTGTAGGAGAGGTGGATTCAACCGGCTCGCATGGCTTACCGGATATGAGGCAATTTGATAGCTTCCCTGAATCTTCATAGCATGATGAGTCTGCTATTTCATTTGCAAGACAAGATTCTTCGGCAACTATTTCCAGATTTTCGTCAAGACGATAAGAGATGTTTACAGTCGGTTTTTTTATAATCTCCTGCCACATGTGGTGAGCATAAAGATTTTCCAAACCGCCGTTTTCATAGAAAAGACATACCGCTTTTAAAGCCGGATTTTCCGGATGTTTTGACGAGACTGCTTTGAATTTATCAACGAGGGCGTTATGTTTCAAAGCAGCTTTTCTAAGCAGTTCAGCCTGACGCTCGGGGGAATTTTTAGGGTTGGGTGCTACATAGTTACATGTGTATTCCACATTGTCCCAAAACAGATAGGGCTTGGGAGCGGTACCTGATCTGACCCCTTTGACCACAAGATAGGGCGTACCGTGTTTATTGTCTTCAGAGCGGGCATCTTCCACGTCTATCAAATTCCCGTCGGTATCCAAAACAATTATAAATGAGATCTCCTTATATTCCCAGCCTTGCGGGGCGAGATCACCACAACGGTGATAGTAGTCGTATAATGCTTTGAGTATCATCTTATCAACTTGTCGCTTGAGGGTGAAGGCACTTCTATAGTTCCGTTGACCATCATGGGATGATAGTATATCGGCTTGATATTTTTGGGGTTATTGAAGTCCATGTCATAAAGCATAAGCCCGAGATCACGCGATTCAGGAATTGGCTGCGATGTCTTATCTTCATTACTCTCGACGAAGCGGAATGACGCTGAGCATTCACGTGTGCCAAGATAAGGTTGATTGAAACATTGACCTGAGCGGGCACGGCGTTCAAACATGGCGTTGTATTTCCCTGGATTTTCGTCCGTTGAATCCGGCTTGTTATTTGTTTTGCGTTTGCCGACGGGCACAAATATCTGACGCGCATAAATACGATACCTCACATCACGAAGCATAATGGCACTTTTTTGCTGGCGATTATCTTCAATGTAAATTTGCCGTTTGCGAGTATTGGCAGTAGCCCCTACTTCGTTGCGACGTATGGAAGTTGTTCGTATCGGGGCAAGCACCTCGATTCGCGAAACTTCCCATCGGATGGCAGGTTTCCAGAATATCGCCTCGAATATTGCCCGGGCTGCCGAAGGGGTGATAACTTCATAGCTGACACGCTCTACCTTGAATTCGGGCCGGGTAAAGCACGCCAGATCTCCCCATACCTCAAGACAATATTCTTTGTCGTGGTATTCCATAATTTTAAAATTAGAATATTATTATTTTATTAATATCTCTTCAAGCCAATGGTTGTCAACCTTCAAGCCAACATTCGACAAATATTGCTCTTCGTCAGATATGTACCATACACCTTCAATGATTTCCTTAGCCAAAGCCCCCTTGATCAACCGGTCAAAATCGGATTTACGTATGGCAACGGAATATTGAACCAGTTGTGAGATCAATGTTTTTGATACACCTTTTTCTCTCAGCTCACTAATGAGTTCAGGTGAATTATCCCAATTGACAATCACATTTATCGAATTATCGCTAATAAGTCTGAACTGTTGAGCTGCCGTGGCAAATGACAACGCTGTGGGATGAGAAAGCAAACGCTTTATCAGATCTTTTTCTTGTTCCGGTCCTTCATCAAATGATGTCGTTCTTCCATATAGCTGAATAAAATATTTTCTCATTATATCAGGTGCAAAACAATCCTTTTCCGGCGTGATCCGTAGTCTTTTGCATGCGGCTGACGTTCGCGACAGATGCCCCGGTGGCAGAGGATGTTCTTTTGTAAGGCTGAATACGTAGGTCGTGCCAATGGGCAGAATCCCTTCACGGTTGCATCTCCCAGCCGCCTGAAGGATAGAGTCGAGCCCCGCCTCCTGTCTGTATACAACCGGAAAATCAATATCAATTCCAGCCTCGATAAGTTGGGTAGACACGACACGTACAATTCCGTTGCCCGGGGATTTTAGAGCTTCCTTTAACCGGCTAAGCTGTTGCCTGATATGTGCGGGACACATCATTTTTGACAGATGTATTGTTTCTCCATCATGAGGAAGACGAGAGAATATTTCATGTGCATCCTGCCGGGTGTTGACAATACACAGAACACGTGGATGTTCTAAAAGCCGTTCGGCTATCGAATCATAAGTGCTTGATTCCGTATCAAAACGAATGTCTGCACGGCGTAGATGGTCGTGTAGCTGAAAAGAATCCGGGACAATCTCTGTAATATTGTCAATCCCGTCAAGATTTACCATACATGATACCCCTCGATATTTCCCTTTTAAAGCAGGCATACTTGCAGTTGTGAACAGAACTGACATTCCGAAATATTCATGGTATGCCTTAAGCGCATCGACAATAGGTTGAAGATGACCTATCGGCAATGCCTGCACTTCGTCAAGAATAAGCACGCTATTGCAAATATTGTGTAGCTTACGGCATTTCGATGGTCGTGAGGCGTACATTGATTCAAACAACTGCACATTGGTGGTAATAACGATCGGGCTATCCCAGTTTTCGGTTGCAAGTTTCAATGGGTAGTCGCAATTAGAACCCTCCTCGTCTTTGATATTGACTGCCGAGTGATGTTCCACCACATTATTGGCTCCGAAGATGCTACGCAACACTTCAGCAGTTTGAGTTATAATAGAAGTGTAGGGAATGGCGATAATAATGCGTTTCTTGCCGTTTGCAAGTGCATGACCGATAGCCCAGACCATAGATGAAAGTGTCTTGCCTCCACCTGTAGGAACTGTCAGGCTGTAAAAACCGGAAGGAAGAGCCATTGTGTCGCGACATTGTTGCTGCACACGCTTGCGTATGCGATTGACGGGCGTGTCCGGTGTCTTTTGGTTTAATTCATCAAGATAAAGATCCAAAGATTTCTGCAGTATTTCAAAAGAATCACCGCGTTGGCGTTGTGCTGACTGTTGCGGTAGCATAAATTTCTCCGTATCAAGATAATCAGCATCAACTAATGCCGAGAACAATAATCGGATCAAATGATGTCTGTATATAGGTGAAGGAAGAGGTCCTGTTTTAACAGACTCTATTCTCGGATCACTTGTATCAATATCTTCTGGAATATTTTTATCTTTTAGTTTCTCATAATCCATCCAGTCATAAAGGCCGGCATGATGACCGGCTATCGGCATTCCGATGAAATCAAAATTTTTGTCTATTTTCGATGCCAGCAGAGTTCCTACAAATGCGTGTGGAGTTTTCTCGACATGTCCGGTAACATTTTCATATCCGCTCATTTTGCGAATGTATCGCTGAAAACCTCTCTGCTCCTTTCCCTTATCATGAAGCAATCCCATGGCATACCCAACATCTCCCCAGCCAAAATCATTTGCGAAATCGGCTGCGAGGCGAGCTACACCTTCACAGTGCTCACTATTTGACTGCACAGCCATATCCGATGGTCTGACGTGTGCTATAATGGAGTTTTTATGGATTAGATTGTTCATATATGTTTAAGGTTTAATGATTGCAAAATTAATAAAATTTTTGATTGACTATCATGATTTATCAAAAAAATATTATTTTTGCCTAAATGTTTGATGAATATTGACAAGGTTTATCAGCTGACATGCTAATTTCATACTCATTATCAATGAGTGTGTGGATTGAAACATATATGTTTAGTATGTACACTTTAACGCTCAAATAATTTTGAGCGTTTTTTATTGCCAATTTTCTTAGTAGAGCAAAAGTAATTGTGAAGACTGCCAAATATTGTCAGCGGAGTGTTAATAAGGATTAATAGATGGCTGATTTGCAGAGATTATGAAATATGGCAATCGTGGTAATGGTTCAAGCTTTACTACGACATGCGTTCTTGGGAGGGAGAGAGTGGGGTGGAGGTTTTTGTCATTGGGAGAGTGGCAGCAATTTCATTTAGGCAAGCTGAAGCTTGCTCACGGGACCAGGATTTGGAAACATGGTCCGGGATTTATAACACAGAACTGGGATTTATAACACTGGTCCGGGATTTTGAACACTGGACCGGGGTTGGGACACTGCACCGGAATTGGGAGGATAATATTGATGGGGGTGATTGGCTGGAGCGGGGCTTGTTTATCGGCGATGAATGAGGGCGGCTCGAGGGGGTAATGCCGCAATTTGTGCGGCAATGGTATTGAGTGCTTGTGCGTGAGTGTAACTCATTGCTTTAGGTGGCTCAAGAAATTCTTCAGTACTGATTATCAATAGCTGACCTTCGGCGCATAGATTGAAAAGTTCTTTGTATGGCTTTCTTCTGTCTGAAAAGGAATAATCCACTATCAGGATTATTCCGCAGCCGTTCTTGATTGCTTCATCACGGAAACACTTTTCTTCCGGATTTATGAACGGAGACACCAGCACACCTCCGCAACGGATGGTCTCTTCCCATTCTTTAATTTTTGCATCCAGATTTGGGGTGCGGCTTTTCACCATGCTTATTTTGACAAATGATTTGACAGGATTATCGAGAAGAAAAATATTGCCGTAAAGACCACATTTCTTATCGCTGATTATTAATTGTAATTTATGGAAGAAATAATCGGGATATATTTTTTTTACAAGATAACGACGAGGATTGTCGGCTATATAATTGTAAAATGCATCTTTTGCACCTCTGCGGAAAGCGATTTTGTCATTAAATCCGGGTTTAAAGATGGTAATGTTTTCCAAAGAAAGTCTTGATTGTGGAAATTCGGATTTAAAAGCATTTGTGCAGGCAGATTTAAATGCCGCCATCATTGAACCCAGGGCTAATTCAGTTCGTTCTGTCACAAAGATTTCGAAATGAATGTGATCAGGCATTACAATCTGTCGAAGGATGCGTAGAGCCGGATAATCACGGCAGAGCTTTTCAAGACAATTGTAGATTATTTTGCCAGCCGGTGACAACTCGACTATAGGTGATACTTTAGTGGAATTTGGATCGGGTGTAATGGTGGAGAAGACCGGTGCGCCGGGATGTTTCTGCATTGTTATCATGTAGATGCAGCGGCTTCGGTAGTCGTGGTTTTTGCATCTTCTGTTATAGCTATGATGGAAATCAGTCATTTCGTAGATGGTATTATAAGGTTATAAATAAATTGGTTAATAGATAAGCCAATTGATAAGGCAAGCTAAAGCTTGCCCACAGAACTACATTTTGAAGCTTGATTTGATTAGTGGGAAGAAGTGCTGCCGGGAAAAGCGCGTCTGCGTGCGGGGATGTAAACCATGAGGCAAAATATGGCGGTGCAGACCGCAATCGACCCTCCGATATATCCGATCTGTCCGAGGCAACTGTTGTTTGTGGCGATCCCGCCTACCAGGGCACCTGCGCCGATACCGAGATTGAAAGTGCCTGAATATATGCTCATGGGGACAGCTGAATCGTGCGGAAAGAGCCGGACAATATCATTCTGCAGGGCTATGTTCAAAGTGGTTATGGCAATTCCCCAGGGGATGCATAAGGCTGCCAGCATCATAGGGCTCATATCAGCCGCCGGTCGAAGCATCATCAACATGAGGGGAATCCCGAAGCATGATGCAATAATCACCGCCCGGGAATAGCGGGGATAGCATTCTCCGGCAATCAGGCTGCCGAGCAATCCGGCAACTCCGAACAGTGTCAAGGTCCATGTGATGGCGGATTCGCTGAATCCGCCAATCTGTGCGAGGAATGGCTCAATATAACTGTAACCGGTATAATATCCTGTAATGGTGACTCCTATAATTAGATAAATCATCAATAGCTGAGGAGAATGAAGCATGTCGTAAATCAGCTGTTTGCGTGATACTGTTTCGGCTTCCCGGTTCACATCCGGATAGAACATGCGCATAAGTATGAACAGAAGGATTGCAAGGATGCCGATCGATCCGAAAGCTGTGCGCCATCCTGCGATAAGTCCGATGAGCCTTCCCATAGGTAACCCTACAATGAGCGCCATGCCACCCCCGGCAACAAGTACACTGAGAGCCGAGGCACGCTTATCTGGAGGCGCTACCGCCACAATCATGGCAGGCGCTATTGACCAGAATATGCAGTGTGTCAAAGCGACGCCGATGCGTGAGGCAAGCAGCATATTGTAACTGCAGGCGAATGTGGAAATGATATGAGACACAATAAACACCGCTATGATGCCAAGCATAAGCTTGCGATAGGGAACCCGGGCAAATGCGAGCATAAGCGGAAGGGAGAGAAGAGCCACAACCCATGCGTATGCTGTGATAAGTAAGCCGGTTTTGGCTTCGCTCACTCCCAAATCTGCCCCGATATCACTAAGCAACCCAACCGGAATCATTTCGGAGGTATTGAACGTGAATCCGGCTGCCGCCATAACTATCATCGGAATAATGTAATTGAATCTCCTGCTGGATTTATTTTTCGGTTTCATACAGTGTTTTGCGGATTCTCTTTGTAATTTGCTATGAAATAACGAAGGGTGCCGCATGTATATTTTGACGGAATCTAAAGAATTTTCCAATGTTGCCGTATGTTTTCCAGTTATGGGTGTCAAAGCCGATGAAGGGGAGTTGTCCGCTGTCCGCAACTTGCAAGGTTTGTCCGTTTATATTCACGATCGTCCACTCTCCTTCGATATCGGAAAGAGTGGCTGATTTCTTCATTGTGGAGCATGACGATAAAACGATTAGAGAGAGAAAAACACCTACAAATACTTTTTTCATTATAGCTTCAGGGTTATTGAACAAGGAGGAGAGAGCAGCCATGCATAATAACATGGATGCCCTCTCCAGTGGTTATTATAGAGTTTCTTATAAATGATGAGCGACTTTACTTTGGTTCATGTCAAATTGGAATGTTGTGGGAACAAAGTCGCCAAGCTCCTGCTGCCCGTCACCTTCTCCCAACATGACTTTTGTAGCTGTGATGCTGAATTTGACATTAGCGTCTTTGACGTTGTATACACCCTCTTCACCGGCTTCCACCGATACTTGGCTCTCCTCTGCACCGGCCTTTTACGCCACTACCGTCTTAAATCCGCTCAAAAATCGCCGCCACTACGACCCCGAAATTTTAAGGAACGAACTATAAACACCAGCCAATTTTTTCATCTACAAACTTTTAGAGATTGAATATAGCCCTCAAATTTGCATATCTTAGGATATTTGCCTAAATTCGCATTGACAAAACTATTGCAGATGCAACTATTTTGTCAATTAGATTTAAGATCCGATTATGATTATAGAAAGACAACATTACCTCAATCAGTTGCTGGCAAAAAAAT
>JAIDJJ010000641.1 GCA_029052265.1 Muribaculaceae bacterium | reverse complement strand
TTTCCCCCCCGCTCCCGCAATACGTTTTTTTTGCCGTGCTGGTGGGCTCGTTTTTGTTTATAAGAATGATTTGTTCTATATCGATGTGAGAAAAAATGAAAAGAAGAAGTTGATGTAAAAGAATAAACCGACCTGAGAGTCTGTAATTAATCGGATATTATAGGCAAAAAGAAATTCCAACATGAAAAAAGAAAAGCATTTTTACATAAATGGACGAGAAGATGAAGTTCTTCTTAAAAATTGGGAAACTTGTGATGGTTGTATCGCTACTGATAGAATTACAGTAGATGGCTTACCCATCGGATATATGTATCGTGAAAAACCGGAAAAAGGCAATTGGTTTGAAGGACATGACAGCGGATGGCGATTTACGGCAGGGGACGAGACTGACGAATATATGCAAACGGTAGAAAATAGTGGTATATATAAGCTAAATACGATCTGCCAGTACGACCCTGATATAATTCCATTACTTCACGCTCCATACGGTACTGCCTATATCAGAGATGAAAATGGAGTGTTTCAAGAAGAACCTTTTGAACCCCTGGAGGGATAATACTGGGTACTGTCCACGAAGGTAGAGCTCCCCAATAATAAATATTTTTTGATAAATATATCCTTTATCAATACTACAGATTATGAAAATATTACATACTTCAGATTGGCATCTTGGTCAAGTTTTTTATAGTTATGACAGGACTGATGAATATGTGCATTTCTTCCATCAACTGAAGGAAATAGTAAAGTCACACCATCCGGATGCTATGGTTGTAAGTGGGGATATTTTTGATGTGTCTTCCCCGTCATCGTCTATTATGAGATTGTTTACAGACTTTATTCTTGAACTCAACGAGATGGAGGATGGAATGACAATCGTAATTACATCCGGCAATCATGATAGTGCTTCCAGGATTGATATAAACAGAAATCTTTGGAAGAAAGCCGGGATTCATGTATTGGGAAACGTAAAAAGGGAAAACGGGATTTATGATTTCAGCGACAATACAATTAAAATACCAGGAAAAGGTTACGTCATGGCAATACCTTATATCAACCGGGCATTTATGGGTAACGCAAATAATGAAAACACACCTGAAGAATCTTTTTTCAGTATGACGGCTGAATATTTGGAAAAAGTCAATGTTGATAATCTGCCATGTGTATTGATGTGCCACCTGACTGTAGATGGATGTGACATGAAAGGACACAAAACGGGAATGATCGGAAATATAAACTCTGTAAAAAATACAATATTCGGGAAAGCATATGATTATGTTGCGTTGGGGCATATCCATAAGG
>JAIDJJ010000640.1 GCA_029052265.1 Muribaculaceae bacterium | reverse complement strand
GACTGAATAAATATCATAAAGATGATGACAAAGACCTCAATGACAAGACAAAATAAATTTTAAACAGTTTCTAAGAAACATCTATTGCATATAAGATGTTTAGTGCAGTTTATAGACATTCTGTAGAAGCGATTGTCTCAGCATCTGTTCAAAGAGGAGATGAGAGCTGCATATATAATATTGGCTACTAATTTGAGACTCACTATTTACGCGAGTTCCAAATACAAAGGTACTGGTGCGGGCAAAACAGAGAAACGAAGAATGTAGTTATTCGGTGCTTCATAGAAATCCGCATTTTTATGGATGACTCCATAAAAATGCGGATTTAATTGTTCCCTTTCTATGTCTTTGTCTTTTGAAAAAAGATTATAGTATTTTGTTGTCGATGGTTGAGATCCTGTTAAAGACTTAAAATTGTCAGATAGATCAGAGAAGCCGGCATAACAAACAGTAAGGAGTCGATACGGTCAAGAATACCGCCGTGTCCCGGAATTAGATTTCCTGAATCCTTTATATGAAGGGTGCGTTTGATCATAGACTCTACAAGATCGCCCCATGTTGAGAATATGCAAACCACAGCACCCAATCCAATCCATCCTGCCACTCCTATTTCAAGATGGAAAAACTCAGAACAATATAATCCGAATAAGGCTGCTGCAATCAAATCAAAAGCCAGACCTCCAAAGAAACCTTCCCACGACTTTTTTGGAGAAATGCGTTCAAAAAGACGGTGCTTGCCAATCATGCTCCCTACAAGAAATGCTCCGGTATCATTGAGCCATATCATCAAGAATATGGCAAGAATGGCATGGAGATGCCAAATGTCAGCAAGAAGTACCATCAAACCCAATGGCAGTCCGATATATATTTGCGACATAATAGAGCGTGCCATATCGGCAAGTGGCGTTTCACTTTTGATGTAAAGCTGAAGAATCATTCTGCAAAGCATAATAAACACCCATACCACAAGAGGATAAAGCATCCATCCAAATACAAGTGAGACTGCACCGAATATGTCCAAAAGTAAGATCGGTAAAGTGTGGGGATTAAGTTCCCGGGTAATTTTTTCAAACTCGTGGACCGCTATAGCTGCAAATACCGCAGCCATCCAGTTGAACGGTTGTAAACCCCATAAAATGCAACCTACTATAATGCCTATATAAACAATACCTGATATTGTGCGTGTGAGAAGTTTCTTTATTTCCATTGGTCATATTGTGTCAGATACATAATAT
>JAIDJJ010000064.1:2301-5143 GCA_029052265.1 Muribaculaceae bacterium | reverse complement strand
AAGGAAAATTCCGGTGCCGGCGTGGCGCGAAACAATTCTATACGCGAGGCGAAGGGACGGTTTATCGCCTTCTGTGACAGCGACGACCGCTGGTATCCCGACAAACTGGAAAAGCAACTCAGATATATGTCGATAAAAGACTGTGCTGTAAGCCACACGTCTTATATGACATGTGACGAACAGGACAGGATAACGGGAATCGTGGTGTGCCGGAAAAAAGAAACATTAAAATCAATGTGCAAGGATGATAAAATGGGATTCCTTACGGTGATTTATGATGTTGGCAAAGCCGGCAAGGTCTATATGCCCGAGTTGCGGAAAAGGCAGGATTGGGCATTGAAACTTAAAATATTGCAAAAATGTGGCACGGCATATGGTATGAAAGAACCGTTGGCGTATTATCGGAAGAGGGCAGGATCAATTTCAAACAACAAGAGGTCATTGGTCAAGTACAATATCGCCGTCTATCATGAAATTCTGGGATGGTCAAAAATAAGATCCAATCTGTTTTTCTACTTTTGTTTTATGCCTACGCATTTGAAAAAATTGTTGTTTTTAAAGTATCTGAACCGATAAACCGAAAAATGGTTTATCGGTTTTTTATTGCATCAGACCTTTACTATCTTTCAATAACATCGGCTAAAAAACTTGTTAATAATGCAAAATCTCACTATCTTTGCTAAAAAGATTTATTTATGGCACGTCTGACAGCACTCAACTCATCCGCTTGAAAAGGATTGTGTGTTGAGACTGAGCATACATTTGAATTATTCACACTTAAAACATAAGGGGAATGGATAACGATAATACATATATCAGATTTGACTGGGCAATGAAGCACATGCTCAGGGACAAGTCAAATTTCGATATTCTTGAAGGCTTTATCTCGGTTCTTCTTGGCGAGGATGTCCATATAGTGGAGATTCTTGAAAGCGAGTCAAATCAGGATTCGGACTCAGACAAGTTTAACCGAGTGGATATAAAGGCAAAGAACAGCAAGGGTCATCTCATCATAGTTGAGGTGCAGCTCACCCGCCAGCTTCATTACCTGCAGCGTATCCTCTACGGAACGTGCAAGGCTATCACCGAACATATCTCGATGGGAGATAAGTATGATCAGGTAAAGAAGGTGTATTCTATAAGCATCCTATATTGCGACTACGGTCAGGGTGACGATTATGTCTATCACGGAGAGACGCGTTTCAAGGGTATCCACACCGGTCGGGACCTCCTTGTTAATGTAAAGGAGGACGGTGTAATTGTGCAGCACCTTCCACGAGAGGTTTTTCCGGAATACTACCTTGTGCGCGTCAATGCCTATGACAAACTTCCGGAGTCCCCGCTTGACGAATGGATGACCTATCTCAAGACGGGGAAGGTAAAGGATGACACCCGTACCCCGGGACTTCAGGAAGTCAAGAAAAAGCTGCAGTACCTTTCGATGACACAGAAGGAGCGCAGGGCTTATGACGCCCATATGGACACTATCATGGTGCAGAACGATGTCCTTGACACCGCCAGGGAAGAGGGCAGAGCAGAAGGCATAGCAGAGGGCAGAGCGGTGGAACGTCTTGATGTGGCGAGAAAACTTGTCGCGATGGGTCTTCCTGATGAGACGGTCATCGCGGCAACCGGGATTTCCTCGCAAGAGATTGCCGCACTCCGGAGTGGGCGGGATGCACGGCAGTGACCTCCCGGCAATTTTTCAGGTCACTTTGCGTTAAAATGTCAGGCAGGTAATCCCGACTTCATATCGGGGGCGCAGTCACGGGAAGCTTCCCGGAAATCGCTCGCGCTTTTCAGATTATTTGCCGTATTGATAAAAAAATTACAATTTGACATATGAAAACCGCATTGATAACAGGCGTGACCGGGCAAGACGGGTCGTATCTCGCTGAACTTTTGCTCGACAAGGGTTATGATGTCCACGGCACCATCAGGCGTTCGTCTGTAGATTTCCGTGAAAGGATAGCCCATCTTGAGGGTCTTCCGCATTTTCATCTGCATTATGCCGACCTTGGCGATTCGATGTCGATCATGCAGGTGATCTCCAAGGTGCGTCCGGATGAAATTTATAATCTTGCCGCGCAGAGCCACGTGCAGGTGAGTTTCGATTCTCCGGAATATACAGCCAATGTGGATGCCACCGGAGTATTGAGGATTCTTGAGGCAGTCCGTCTTTGCGGACTTACCGGAACTTGCCGGATCTATCAGGCATCCACCTCCGAACTCTATGGCAAGGTGGAAGAGGTGCCTCAGAGCGAGAAAACCCCTTTCCATCCATATTCCCCATATGCAGTGGCTAAGCTTTATGGTTTCTGGATAGTGAAAGAATATCGTGACGCGTATGGAATGTATTGCTGCTCGGGTATTCTTTTCAATCATGAGTCAGAACGCAGGGGAGAGACATTTGTGACCCGGAAGATCACTCTTGCCGCCGCCCGTATCGCACAGGGAAAGCAGGAAAAACTCTATCTCGGAAACCTTTCATCGCTACGCGACTGGGGATATGCCAAAGATTATGTGGAATGTATGTGGCTGATACTTCAGCAGAAGACCCCCGATGATTATGTAATAGCCACAGGTGAGCAACACTCGGTGAGAGAATTTTGTCTACTTGCTTTCAAACGTGCGGGCATCGATCTCGTTTTTGAAGGGGAAGGTGAGAATGAAAAGGGTATTGACCTTAAGACAGGGAAAGTGCTGGTGGAAGTCTCTCCTGATTTTTATCGTCCTACCGATGTGGTGAATCTCTGGGGCGATCCTACAAAAGCCAGGAAAGAGCTTGGCTGGGATCCCGCGAAGAAAACATCGTTTGAGCAGCTTGTCAACCTGATGGTGG
>JAIDJJ010000064.1:0-2291 GCA_029052265.1 Muribaculaceae bacterium | reverse complement strand
GCCGGCGACCAGGTGCGCACCAACCTTGAAGAGTATCTTGAGAAAGGTATAGTGAAATAGTAAATCCGTAGCAATTATGCTTTTTTGCATTAACAGCTTTTGTGGAAAGGCGCGTTAAATACAGACAGGGATGGAACCGAGTTCCATCCCTGTCTGTATTTAACGGAATTTAGAGTATTTAGAGCTTGCTTTTTACTCTTTCGTCGTTGGCAATGAGCCATTGGGCGATCTGCACGGCATTTAGGGCGGCACCTTTCTTGATCTGGTCGCCGACTACCCAGAAACTCAATCCGTTGGGGTCGCAAAGATCTTTGCGGAGTCTGCCTACATATACAGGATCTTTACCTGTGATGTCGAGAGGCATCGGATATTCCTTTTCAGCCGGATTGTCTTTTACGATAAGCCCCGGAGCATTTTCAAATGCAGTCTGCACCTCTTCGAGAGAAAGTGGCTTCTCTGTCTCAATCCAGATTGCCTCACTGTGGGCACGCAGCACGGGCACACGCACGCAAGTGGCACTTACCTTGATATCGTCGGAGTGCATTATCTTGCGTGTCTCGTTGTACATCTTCATTTCCTCCTTGGTATAGCCGTTTTCTGTAAATACGTCTACATGAGGAATGAGATTGAATGCGAGTTGATATGCAAACTTCTCGATAGTCGGTTCTTTACCTTCTGACAGCTCCTTGAACTGACCGATCAGCTCCTGCATTGCTGCCGCACCGGCACCGCTTGCCGCCTGATATGTGGCGACATGCACACGGCGGATGGGGGAGAGGTCATGTATCGGCTTTAGAGCCACCACCATCTGGATCGTGGTGCAGTTGGGGTTGCCGATGATGTTACGCGGGCGGTCGAGGGCATCAGCGCCGTTTACCTCAGGCACCACCAAGGGGACATCTGCGTCCATACGGAACGCGCTGCTGTTGTCGATCATCACTGCGCCGTGGCGGGTGATGACATCAGCATATTCTTTCGATGTGCCTGCGCCGGCAGAAGTGAAGGCAATATCAATACCGGAGAAATCCGAATCCTTGGAAAGGAGCTCTACAGTCACTTTCTTTCCGCGAAATTCGTATTCACTGCCCGCGCTGCGGGGAGATCCGAACAACCGGAGATTGTCTACCGGGAAATTTTGCTCATCGAGCACGCGGAGCAGCTCCTGACCTACGGCACCGCTTGCTCCCACTATGGCTACGTTCATTGTCGTCTATAATTTTGTTACAGCTTTTTGTTTTGATTAGATCACTGCATCCCTGAAGTCACAACGCCACGGTTGATTTTCTTAACAAGTCCCTGAAGCACTGCACCCGGACCGAGTTCGATAAATGCGTCGGCACCGTCGGCGATCATTGCTTCCACGTCCTGAGTCCAACGCACCGGGGCGGTGAGCTGCTTGATAAGGTTCTCCTTTATTTCCTCAGGATCAGTGTGGGGTTTTGCATCCACATTCTGATAGACGGGACATACAGGAGTCTGGAATTTAGCTGCGGCGATAGCTTCAGCGAGTTCCTCCTGCGCAGGCTGCATAAGGGGGCTATGGAACGCACCGCCTACCTTAAGTTTGAGTGCGCGTTTCGCACCTGCGGCAAGCATCTTCTCGCAAGCGGCGTCGATGCCTTCCACTGTGCCGGAGATAACTACCTGTCCGGGGCAATTATAGTTTGCAGGAGCCACAATGTCGTCAACTTCTGCGCAAAGTTCCTCTACCTTTGCATCAGGAAGGGCAAGCACAGCCGCCATTGTGGAGGGGCGAGCCTCACATGCTTTCTGCATAGCGTGTGCACGAGCAGACACGAGCTTTAGTCCCTCTTCGAAAGAAAGTGCGCCTGCTGCCACGAGAGCGGAAAACTCACCAAGGCTGTGACCGGCAACCATATCCGGTTTAAATTCATCGCCAAGGCTCTTCGCCAGGATCACACTGTGAAGGAAGATGGCGGGCTGAGTCACCTTGGTCTGTTTCAGGTCTTCTTCTGTACCTTCAAACATGAGGTCGGTGATGCGGAAACCGAGAATTTCATTTGCCTTGTCGAAGAGCACGCGCGCTTCAGCGTTTGTCTCGTAGAGATCTTTGCCCATACCGACGAACTGAGCGCCCTGGCCGGGAAAAACGTATGCTTTCATTTTGTAAATGTTTGTTATCGCCCTTTTCGGGGCATATTGTGTTCGAAATTTTTCAAAATCGTTTTGAATCTGTTCGACATTTTGTTCAAACAGTTTTAATCAGCGCAAAGTTAACAAAATAATCTGACATAAGGAAATATTTAGTCAGCGGGCAAGTTTCCCGGGGT
>JAIDJJ010000639.1 GCA_029052265.1 Muribaculaceae bacterium | reverse complement strand
TATATATAAAGTTTCGGGTGTTTTTTTTAAACAAAAAAACATATCGTGAAAATTTTTCCATATATATTTTTTTAATAAATGTTATCCCGACTGTTGCATAAGTAGCTATCATCAATCGGGATAACATAAACACATTAGATACCCATGGTATCAATCACTTGAATGTTATCCAGCTCCATTATCTCCATTTCCCGGACCTGTTTGACCCTCTCCTGGCTTTGTTTCGCCACTGGTGTTGGATACACAATTATTTTGTGTACAGTTCCTGCTATTGCCAACACAATTGTTGACATTACACGAACCAGTGTTGTTCTTACACGCGTCAGACGAACAACCTCCTTGATTTCCGGGATCTGCGCCTCCTGTGATGAACGTCAGCATTTCATCGCTGACAATCTCTGTTTCCCTGATTGGGATCAATTCCAATACTTTCATAGGCTTAGAATTAAAAAAGGTTTCACTTAATTTATTATCTCTTCAAAATTAATAATGCAGAAGGAATATCCGACATCATAAAATTCCGATCTCTATCTGAATAAATGCATTATCTTCAAATGGCAATATGCATCGTTTCATTTCAATGCCCAAATATAAATATACTTTTTTACATTTCCAAACAATTAATCACTTTTCTTAATTTTTTGTGTTATTTTTACTAATATTTGAGTCCAATAATTCACATTTTTCAATAAAAACGGTGAATTATTGGACTTGAATCTTCCTACACGTCAACCCAGGCATACAAAAGCGTTCCTTAGTCATTGCCGCGCGGGGCTGCCGGAAAGTATATGTCGCAGTATGGTCTCTCCCTCGGAATAGGGATAAGGAAGAAAACATACCGCCGCTATCAGGGCGATGAATATTAAAAGGATGATTCCCGTACCCCACCTCACGAGCCCTGGTGGGATCTCGCCGATAAGGGTTCTTACTTTCTCGCTTCTTATCTCGATATTGTCTCTCTCCATATAGCTTATTTTTATCCGATGTTTTTCCTTTACCACACTACCGCCGTCTCCTCGCTTTCCTTATCAGGTGCCGAGTTCAAGCTGATTTTTCACAAGATTGAAATAAACTCCCCCCTTGGCTATAAGCGACGCATGATCACCGGTCTCGACCACCTTTCCCGAATCAAGCACGATTATTCTGTCGGCATCCCTTACAGTCGAAAGACGATGAGCCACAACCACTACAGTGCGCCCTTTATAGAACCCGGCAAGATTCTCGACTATGGCACGTTCGTTTTTAGCGTCAAGAGAATTGGTAGCCTCGTCAAGGAAGATATAATCCGGATTGCGGTAGACAGCCCGGGCTATCAATATACGCTGACGTTGCCCCTGACTGAGACCTCTGCCGTCTTTCCCTACCTTTGTATTATACTTCAGGGGAAGCGACATCACATAGTCATGGATGCAGGCTATCCTGGCGGCGTCTTCAAGACGGGCGACGTCTATCTCTCCGTCATCTACCGCGATATTCCGTGCTATGGATTCGGAAAAGATCACGCCGTCCTGCATCACGACGCCGCATCGCCTGCGCCACCATTTCATCCCATAACTGTTGATATCCTTCCCCGCAATCCTTATCTCCCCTTTCATTGCCGGATAATACCCGAGCATAAGTTTGATGAGCGTGGTCTTCCCGCTTCCGCTCGCCCCTACTATCGCCGTCACTTTGCCCTCCCGGATGTCAAGGGAGATATCCTCGAGAGTGGTCTTCAAAGCATGGGGATCATACTTGAACGACACGTCATCAAAAACAATCGAACGGGAAGACTCCTCCCCGGCGCTCCCATCTTCCATGTCAGGGTAACTTTCCCGGCGCCCCGTCTCAGGCTCTTCGTTACGACCGCTGTGGATCTCGTTGATACGCTCAAGCGAGATCTTGACATCCTGCACGGAATAGATAAACGATATCAGCTGCGACACCGGAGAATTCAGCTGCCCCACTATATATTGGATCGCAAGCATCGCTCCAAGTGTAAGGCTTCCGTTGATCACTGATGTGGCGGCGAAGACTGTCACAAGTATATTCTTGACCTCATTTATGAATATGCTCCCCGCCTCCTGCGTCTGCTGGAGCTTCAGAGACTTCATCTGCACCTCGAAAAGATCCGCCTGTGTGTCTTCCCATTCCCATCTGCGCCTGCGCTCGCAGTCCTGAAGTTTTATCTCCTGCATGGATGTGATAAACTGCCATGTACGGTTCTGATTCTTTGCCTGCTGCTCAAACAGCTCATAGTCTATCACTTTACGCCGGCGCAAAAACACTATTGTCCACAAAGCGTAGGCTATGGTGCCGACAAAAAACACGAGAAACACTATCCTGTTGTAAATAAAGAGAACTATCCCGAAAATAATGAAGCTCAAGATGGAGAACACTATATTCAGCACCTGCCCGGTAAGAAATGTCTGCACTCTGGAATGGTCTGACATGCGCTGCAGGAGGTCGCCGGTGAGCTTGGTGTCGAAAAACGACATCGGAAGCTTGAGCAGCTTTATGAAAAAGTCGCTCACAAGGGAGATGTTGATGCGCATCGATATGTGGAGGAGAAGCCAGCGGCGTATAAAGTCGGTGGCGGTACGCCCCACCACTATCATCATCTCTCCGAGAAGCACAAGCCATATGAATCCTATATCGTTGTGATGTATCCCAATATCGACTATCGACTGGGTCAGGAATGGAAGGATCAGCTGCAAAACGCATCCCAGAAGCAGTCCTAAGATGATCTGGAAAAAGTATTTGCGGTACTGGCTGAGGTAGCCGGCAAGAAACCTGAACGAGCGCCTCTCGCCGTCAGCGCTTTCCCTGATCTTGCCGAAATCCGGACCCGGCTCGAAAAACATCGCGAGACCTTTCTCCTCTCCGTTTGACCTGGTGCTTATCCAATGGCGGCAAAACTCCTCCTTATCCATCGTACGCATCCCTTTCCCCGGATCCGCGATATGGAACCGCCCCCCTTTTCTCGACACCTTATGCAGCACTACGAAATGGTTCTGGTTCCAATGAAGTATCGCCGGGAGCGGGCAGCGTGAAAGCTCTTCCACTGATACACGGCATGACACCGTTTCCAATCCCAGTCTTCGGGCAGCTTCCGTTATACCCAACATTGACACTCCCTCTGTAGTGGCATGACAGAAATTGCTCAGAAACTCCAGTGAATAGGGTGCGCCGAAACAGCGGCACACCATTGCAAGCGAGGCGACGCCACACTGCATTGAGTCTTTTTGACGGACATAATCTCGCGCTTTCATACTGATTCAACGTAACAAAAACTCCAAAAATTGCCTTCCCTAACCATCCTCCCCCATATCACCACCGTAGACCAACACGTCCGTATGACACAAATCGGGATACCAATAACACTTGTAATCCCCCATAACACTTGTAAACTTCAAATAAAATATAATTATCATTATATTTTATTCCATTACGATAGACATAAACATGCGATACGCCTGACTTTTCCAATCAGACGTATCGTGCATTGTATCCTACATTGTAGCTTTATTGAAATCGGATATTCCGGAATCTGATTCCATATCGCTGACCTGTGTCTGCTGACGTTTCTTGAACACTCCATGGGAGAATGACCGGGTGATCCCTGCCATTATCCGGTTCGCGAGACGGGGGTAGCGTGACCGCTAATCATATTCAAGGATACCCGGGGGTTCCCTGTGTGTCTTAAATCCAGGGTGTCAGAAGAGATCCACCGATTCTTCCGAGCGGTTGTACTTCCGTGTCTTGTTGCCACCTTTGAAACGCCATGTAACGGAGAACACAAGCTGGTTGTTGTATCTGTCGTATGTGTCGTATCCGCTTCTGACGGTCAACGCCGGGGAGATCATACGGGAACGGTAGGGATCATCCCAGATATGGAACGGCAATCGCCACATGGCGACAAGCTGCAGACGATAGGAGAACAGGAACTTGACCACGGCAAGAGAGTACATGTCGACACGTGCCCACGATATCTGCTGGGGTGTGACGGCAAAGTCCGGACTCATCTGGGAAGACAGGTACAGCTGAAGCGCACTCTTTTCATTGTTGTACATGACATACCAGTCATAGTTGGGAAGCACCTTCGACAGGCTTTGACCTCCGTAGCTGGCTTTCTTTCCCTCTGCCGAGACGGTCGCCGAAACGGTCCATTTCTGCCGGAATGTCTGGGTGTAGGTAACGTTCGCCCGCCACGAGCGCGAGCGCGCGTTTTTGTACTGATAATATACGTAGTCGCCCTCAAGACCGTCCGGACGCAGTCCTTCCGCGGCACCGGCTATATCGAAGATCGCGTCCTTGACATGGGTGTAGCCGCCACCCACGGTCAGAAGTCCGAACAGATTGACCGACCCTTCAACTATGTTCGACCGGGAGGGAGACAGCGTCGGGTTGCCGCTCCGGTAGACAAGGGAGTCTGTGAAAGTGCCGTAACCCTGCTGCTGTGCCAGCGTGGGATAGCCCGTGACAGTACGGTAGTTGAAGCGGACGGTCACTTTCGAATGAGACCACATGGCGTTAACTCCCAGACGCGGGGTGACGCGGGTGATCCCTTCCCCGTCCGACACGCTTCGGATAACGTTTGCGCCGGCGTTGACACCTACAGAGAAATTTCGAACGGGGGTATACTGGAGGCTTGCCGTGAAACGGTTGCGAGTGTCGCGGCTTGACGACAGGGGATTGCCCGTAGCGAGCGCACGCTCACGGTAATCGACTACTGTGACATAGTCCGACAGCGTCAGCGACAGTTTCCGCTCGGCAAAGCGTTTCGTCACGCTTGCCCCGCCCCAGAATATGTCGGACCTTACCTGACGGTTGTCTTCTATTTGGAAATCGGGCCTGCTCAATGACTGAAGACGGTTGAAACCCGTGTGGGTATATTGTGCGGAACCGGACAAGGACCATGACCCGATCTTACCTCGGTACTGAAGGTTAGCCAACAGGGAGAGATAGGAGCGGTGGCGTGTCTCCTCATCCTGTAAGATAACTTCAGCCGGGTTATCGCCCGTAACTGTCTGGATTTCGCCGTTCACAGATTCTTTTATCGCGTCGGTCCTGACGGAAATTCCTGCCGAAAGGGAGTGATTGTCCGATATCCGGTAGTCGCTCCAGAACCTGATACCGAACTGGTCTTTCCGCCAATAACAATTGGGGTCTTTCAGAGGGGGAAGCTCTCTCTTTTGGGAATAATCGTTGAGCGTGTAATCTGTCTCTGACCAAAACCCCGCACCTGTCCTTGAGCTCGAGTAACCGCTTGACACCGCGAAATTCCAATTATCGCGCGTATAGGTGGCGTCGGCATTCTCCCTCAAGCCGTGAATGGTGTTCCCGCTCCCGTTTATTCCCCCGGGACGAAGTGCTATCTCCGAAAAGACTGAACCGTCATAGCCGGCGTAGACCTTTTTCGTCACAAGATTGATGACCGCGTCATAGTCGGCATATTTTCCCGTCGGAAAACTTGTGACGCTTATCCGGGCGAAACGGTCTGGGTTGAGCCGCTTTATGTAATCCTGATCTTTCTCCACGCTGTCTACAAGGATCATGACATTCCTTGACCCCAGGTGGGCAAGTCCCTGTGTCAAGGGGTTGTAGTAGATTCCCGGAATCTTCCCCAGAAGGTCGCCGGCGTTGTGCGCGTTGCGGCGCATTTCTTTTGTGACAAGATATGAGTCGGTCGTAGCATCATGCGACACCTTCGACACGCTTATAGTCAGGTCGGGGAGTGTGTCGGTGCGTACAGTGTCCGGAGACTGCACAGTCCGGCTCAAGGTGTCGGCGGCTGATGTAGAGCGCACGATGCCTGCGGCAATCGCCGGGATCAGACTCGGCTCCACAATCCGCGTCGAGGAATATGCTGTTGATCGCCATTCTGCGCATGATGCCTCCGATATTGGAAACAGGAAAGACATCAGAGGCAGTATGAGCAATATCGTATTTCTGTAAGGTAGCTGCATAATGGAAATCTAATTAACAACGTAATTTTATAATTGAATCGTTAACCGGGTATTTAAAGGCTGTCGAAGATAACGAGCATACTAAAATCCAGTAGTTCCTTGAACAAAGGTCTCTGCTTTTGATATAGGAATCACATCTATAATAACGGTCAATGTGTGATATTATTGAATCCTCGAATCGGAAATCGAAAATATCATCGTACACCCTTGACTCAATATGATCATGGATGCAACACCGATATTGACAGTTGCAATTTAATATCGGGAGTATCATCATAGAATAATTTTTTTAAAGTTTCGCAAACTCAGTTTGCGAAACTTTAAAAAAATTATTCTAAAATTAAATACCTAAGAAAAATGCCAGCCATATATTGTGGGGAATTTATTTTTCATAGGTGTTTAATTTCAAATGACCAACTCCTTTGGGGAGGAAGAACCTTAGGTGTCAGGGCTTGTCTGAAGAACCTCCATCTGCCCCTTGATCACCGGTGTCGTCACATGCGCACTGGGCAACACAGTTACCGCAGTATGCGCCTGCTCCGTTTAAGACACATGAAGCTAATACGAATGTATTACCTTCACCTTCCGAACCGGCACCTCCTTGTATTTGGAGTGCCTCCATCTCCGACAGAACTTCTGCCGGGATAGTAAAAATACTCAATTTGTTCATAATGTATATATTTGTGAATACCTATCGGGATTTTCCCGATGGGAGGTTAAATTTATTATATTCCGGTTTGACAATATTTGATATTATCATCCCTGCCGTTCAATCCAATATGATCGGTCAGCTAAGCCTTATACCACTTTGGGAAGACTCGCCACACTCTGGTTTTTGACAATATTATTTACAGTCTCTTCCATTTTGGCGATTTTATGTGTTCCCGACCCATATTGACACACTACCTTGCCGAAAGAATCATACATCCGGTTCCTTTTCGCCACGCACGGTCCTCCGCACAAAGGAAGGAAGCGGCACTGAATACATTCGGAATCACCTGCCTTATAAGCCGTGGTATGCGAAACAGGGACACCTCCGGGCCAATCTATATTACCGTCATCCAATAGGACTCCTCGCGCGGCATCCGGATCTTCGTTGTCACATTTCTCTACCCTGCCGTCAGGAAATATGCAATCAAAGTGTTTTTGATCAGCATAACAGATACTTGTTCTTGGAAGAGCGGGATGTATCCCCAGTTTCTTCCCCTCTTCAAAAAGATACGCTACATCTTTATTGTTGATGTCTTCAGCATTCTCCTGCCATACTTTATACAGAAAGAATGAGATATTCTTTTTACTTTCTTCCGACAATATTCCCTTGATATCATTGATTATACCCTCCGGTCGAAGGTTCTCTTTGGTATAGTTGAATCTCAGCAAGCAACGGGAATGCCTTGCTATTGCATCAATATTCTGCAGAGCCATGTCAAATGTGGACTTTCCGTTGATCACTTTGACAGTATTATGATATTCCCGTGTACCGTCAATCGTAATCTGGTAACTGTCAACGCCACATTCCTTAAGCTCTTCTATCCGCTCAGGTGTGAGCAAAGTAGAGTTTGTTGTAATTGTACAATTGAAGGCTTTGCCACATGATTCAGCAGTCTCTTTGGCAAATCGCGTCAGTCCAACTACTGTTTCATAAGCCATGAGCGGCTCCCCTCCGAACCATGACAGACACAACGAATCTATTGAGTCGTCATTCATCTTAAGTATGATTCTTTTTTTGATCTTCCGGATCACATCTTCCGTTATCCAGATTTCCTTATGATTCTGGATACAGTACCAACACCTCAGATTGCATTGATATGTCGGAAGTATCATCAGGAAATACTGGTTCTCTTTAGTCTGTCCTTTAAGTTTGTTTTTTACCAATTCAAATTCATCGGTTTCATCATTTACGAAAAAACCATCATTTTTGGTCTTTTCTATAAAAGGGGTCACGTCTTTCCCGAATTGGTCAGGATGAGAGAATATCTGTTTATAAATGGGGGCATTGCTGCTGTTGATTTCAAAAAATTTTTCTGTTATCCCATTAAAAACGATAGTCTTTTCTCCATTATCCACGAAATAATTATACCGACTTGCTTTCATAGTTCATTCTATTATATAAAAATGGTTGAGTTAAAGGCATACCACGCCGATGTATGCAAGATTATCCGTTTTGAAACGCAAAATATACTCACCAGAGATGCCTGAAAATAAAAAATCGACAAATCCTGCCTCATCGGAAAAGATCGCGACACAGCATCCGGAAGTATCATAGACTTCATAAGAGACTATGCTCTCTGAGATTCCTGACTGCGATATCGTGATACCGTTTTCGCAACTGATTTCACACATTACCCTACGTGCGGGCATTCGGTTACCTCTTGCTGGTATTTCAATCCAGACATCGGAATCTTCATCCGGCAAAGAACCGGGAATCATTTCTATAACAATATCATCATCATTGTCTTGTTGACCACATATATTAGTCGACATAATCAGAGACATGATAAAAACTATTAGACATACTTTTTTTTTCATATTAAAACAATTTTGTTTCCATGGACCGACATGGCTCTTGCGCAAAGGTAATCCAATATCTGTCAAAAAGTGTGCGGGGAGTGTGCGGTTTTTAAGTCCAAAGAATAAAACCGCACACTCCCCGCACACTTCAAGCATATAATTTCCTCAGAGTGTACGTATTATATTATCCATTAATTCATTTCCCACATTCTTTCCAAATATAATCTTTGACCATTTTGACCGGTAATAGGATACCGTTCCTTTCTCTTTCCCAATAAGCCTGGCGATCTTCATCGGTGCTATACCACACTTTATGAGTAATGCTATATTCAATTCCACAGACGACAGTTTACTGCCCAGTAACACTACCAAATTCTCTTCAAATTTCGGAGAAACTCTCAGTACGTCCTTTTCAAGTCTTTTCCAAAGAGGAGACTTGGTAGGGATAATTTTGTCTTCATCCAGATATTGCTGAATCATATTGTGCGAATCTGACATCAATAGGGATTTCGGAACGTCAATCTTTTGGAAACTCTCCTTCTGCATTTTCAGAAATTTTTCTTTCAGACACTCCTTCAACTCATCCTCATTACCCGGAAGCGGTTCGGATTGTTGGTCTATTGAGTCAGAGTTATCGGATTTCAAATTATTAAGCGTTGCCTCCTTTGCGGAGATCATCTTTTGCAAAAGTATAATCTCGTTCTTACTTTTAATGATTTCCTTCTTTCTGTGACGATCCATAAACAACCAACACAACACAACCACACACAGCACAAATCCAATATTTTCGGCACGTGATTGCCACATTTTTCTTGAGGCATCAGCTTTGATACGCTCTTCCTCATGCATCTTATAGTTATGATGCGCTTCCTGTTCTATGGCAAGACGCGCGGAATGCATATTGTAATAATTTTCCAACACATCGCGATAACCGTATATATACAATTCCAGCGAATCCGCAGGCACCATCCCACGAAGATCTTCCGATAATAGGATTTCATATCCTGATCTTTTATGATCCGGATCGGGACTGTTAATGAGCTTTTCCGCATACATACAAGCTATCTGTGGATAACCGCATTTTATATAAATCTTTGCCCCCCACGACAATGTAAAATTAAAATTAGGAAGCGGGTCTTTGTCCAATTCCGGACGTATTATGTTCAAAGCTTCTGCATAGTTACCTTTCGCATACTGCACCGCAGAAAGCAGAACTTCCATCAACGAAACCTGCTCATCATCTTTTCCGACAGCAAGCATTTTTGACCGATGATAATATTTCTCGGCAATATCAAGTTGATTCTGATTCATATATATGCTTCCCAACAACTGCATATCATATGAAAGCCGTAATGAATCACGCATATCAGTTTCAATTCCTAATGACTCTTTAAGACAGTCTTTTGCTTCTTCATAAAGATGTAATTTAATCAATAATCTCGCAGTCTGACTAAGAGTCACTATTCTTAAAACAGTTTTTGAGTTATCTTTTTTCAAAAGATCAAGTGCCTCTCGATAATATTTTAACGCTGTATGACAGTCTCCGAGATCGGCATATACTCTGCCTCCATAATATAACGACTCAGGATAACGAGGTGTTTTTTTTCTTGAAGAATAATAAGAGAGCACGTCTGTTATCAAGGAATCGGAAGTATGTCGCACATAGTTCTTATCTTTGATCTTGATGTCGAGAAGGTCATAGAAATGCCGTGCCGGAGTCGAAAGCGACTTCGGGTTAATGCTGTCAAGGGCGGCACGGGCGAGGCACGGATCTTTCTCAGAAAGTCTGTCAATACGCTCGAGGCGCGGATCACTGTCGGATGTGCACCCGAGAAGCAACAAAAAAGTCAAGAATACAACTGAAAATATTTTATTTATAGAAAAGCGTTTCATTAATGTCAGGGTTTTATTGACCACAAAATTAACAAAACCGCCTGAAAAGACAAAAGTTTTTTATAGTGAGGACAGCGTCTTTGTGAAGGAGAGGAGAAAGGACCCAAGAATGCATAATTCACAATTCATAATTCATAATTCACATTGACCAAAGGCAGCTGATAATCCACAACGTCAAGCAGGCGATTGAATTTATTGCCGACTTTACGGAAAGACGAAACTTTCTCAAATCCCAGACTCTCATGAAACCTGCAGGACTCTTCGTTTTCAGAAGTGACACACGCGATCATCGACACAAATCCCCGCGCCGCGCATTCCTCTGTCAATCTTTCCATAAGCATCCTGCCAATCCCCCTCCCCTTGACTTCGGGACTGACATAAACAGTGCTTTCCACTGTAACGGCATACGCCGGGAAGCTCTTCCAAGCGTGCGCATAGCAATACCCCGTGACCCTGCCGCATTCATCCCATACGTAATAAGGATAAGCAGAGGCTATGCTCCTTATCCTTTCAAGCATCTCCTCCGTAGTCAACGGTTCAAATTCAAATGTAACGGTAGTGTTGCGGACATACCATCCGTAAATACGGGCAATATCCTCCACATCTTTTTCCGGATCAACATATCTCACCATAACTCATCATACAAACATATATATATCATAAGCATAATACGTCGGTCCCTCCGGGAAACCCTCACACCTGCTGCATCTCCACAAGACGCCGGTAATGTCCGTCAACCGCCATAAGCTCATCATGCGTGCCACGCTCCACTATCCTACCTTCGTGCATCACACAAATCATATCGGCATTCGCTATTGTGGAAAGACGATGGGCGATCACCACTGTGGTGCGGTCTGCCATCAACCTTTCCAACGCCTCCTGCACAAGACGTTCGCTTTCCGTGTCAAGAGCGGATGTAGCCTCATCAAGTATCAGGACCGGAGGATTCTTAAGCACCGCCCTCGCTATGCTGACCCTCTGCCGCTGACCTCCGGAGAGACGGCATCCCCTGTCGCCCACCATTGTGTCAAACCCGTCAGGGGTAGCCATTATAAAATCATATGCGTTGGCGATCTTCGCAGCCGCCACCACCTCTTCAAGCGTGGCGTCAGGCGCCCCGAACGCGATATTGTTGAAAAAGGTATCGTTAAACAATATCGCCTCCTGATTGACATTCCCCATCAGCGACCTGAGATCGCTCACCCGGTAGTCCCGCACATTCGCGCCGTCAACCATCACTTCCCCCCTGTCGACATCCCAGAAACGGGGGATGAGATCCACCAATGTGGATTTCCCGGATCCCGACTGACCGACCAAAGCCACCGTCATGCCCGGCGACACCTCAAGATCTATATCCTTAAGCACATCACGCTCCCCGTCATAACTGAACGACACGTTCCTGAAACTGATCGAGCCTGCCGATGACGTACCCTTTCCGGGAACGACGGGATTCACGGCATCCTTTATCGGATTGTCGGCATCAAGGATCTTGTCTACCCGCTTCAATGACGCCATACCCTTCTGAATGGAATATGACACCTTGGAAAGCTCCTTCGCAGGATTGATGATGCTATAGAAAATCACCATGTAATAAATAAAACCGGGAGCGTCGATCGAAGTGTCGCCTCCCAAGATCAACACGCCGCCGAACCATAACACTATGGCGATGGCTGTCGTTCCCAAAAACTCGCTCATGGGATGCGCGAGGGCATATCTGCGCTGTATCGACGTGCTTATCCGACGATACTCCTCCGTCTCTCCCTCGAACATCCTCTCCATCTGACTCTCGGCGTTGAACGCTTTCACTACTCGGAGCCCCCCGATGGTCTCTTCCGTGGTGGAGAGGATCGTGCCGAGCAATTCCTGTGCCTTATATGAGGAGGATTTCAGTTTCTTGCCTACAGTGCCCATCACCCATCCCGCCATCGGAAGCAGGAGAAAGACAAAGATAGTGAGCTTCCAGCTGAGCATGAACATCACGGAAAGATAGCCTATTATCAGTATCGGGTTCTTCACAAGGGCGGAAAGACTCGACGCCACCGACGCCTCTATCTCCGAGACATCGCCCGACAGACGCGACATTATATCCCCTTTCCTTTCATTTGTATAAAACCCGATGGGAAGGGAGACTATCTTGGCATAAAGCTTATTCCGGATATCCCGCACCACCCCGTTGCGCAAAGGGATTGTGAAATAGTCGCTGAAATACCCCATGATGACCTTTATGAAGGTAGCCACCACAAGTATCCCCGCCATAAGAGCCAGCGTGTTGTCTTCACCGAACATACCTATGAGACGGGTGACATACCAATAGAAATTATTGATCGCCACATCCTGGATGTTTCCATCCCCGATATGCATGTAGACATACTCGGTGGTGTCGAGTTTGAACAAGATCTTCAGGATCGGCATGATGAATGCGAACGAGAAGATGGTGGAAAACATGGTCAGGAAATTGAAGACCACACTCCATACTATATTCCACTTATAAGGGCGTGCGAAACGCCTGATAAACATAAACAGATCTTTCATTCCGATAGGTTGTCGCCGCCAGATCAACCTCAGGGCGGCTTGATTCATCATGCAAAATTAATGAAAATAAGCCATTGACCAAATTTGTTTGTCAAATACTCTCTTTTATCAGCAAAATATATCCTTTTTTAACTTTTTTTATTTCCATATTCTCCACCATGCCATCTTATTGTTGCCCACTTGGATATTTTTCGTTAATTTTGTCTGCATGGAAGAGATTTTCAAACCAACAGTCTTCAATTCGACCGTCGCGGCAATGGCTGTCCTCGCCGTCATAGTGTTTGCCGCGCTGCATAAGGTGGAGGCGGCATACGGGATGACTTATTCCCGGAAATGGGGCGCGGCTGTCTCAAACCGTACCGGATGGGTGGTCATGGAGGCGCCGGCTTTCTTCTGCATGATCTTACTTTGGGCATGCAGCGACCGTAGCGGATGCATCCCGGCTGCCGTGATGGGTGCATTTTTCCTTATACACTATTTCCAGCGCACTTTCATATTTCCGCTGCTCATGCGCGGCAAAAGCATGATGCCATGGGCAATTGTAATAATGGGAATGATTTTCAACACGATCAATGCATATATGATCGGAGGATGGCTGTTTCATGTCGCTCCCCCGGATTATTACGGCGACCACTGGCTGTGGTCGGCTCCTTTCATCGCCGGATCGCTGCTGTTCTTCTCCGGAATGGCGGTCAACATACATTCCGACCATGTGATCCGAAATCTCCGGAAACCGGGCGACTCCCGACACTACATACCGAAAAAAGGGATGTACAGGTTCGTGACAGCCGGAAACTATTTCGGAGAATTTATGGAATGGACCGGTTTTGCCATCCTTACATGGTCGGTGCCGGGCGCGGTCTTCGCTTTATGGACTTTTGCAAATCTCGCCCCCAGGGCAAGATCGCTACATAAACGATACTCGCAGGAATTTGGCAAGGATTTCACATCTCTTAATCGCCGGTATATCATACCTTTCATTTATTGAACCATCAGTAGTATAACCTTTTTCACCACACTAAACCTACATCTCGCATATGAATCTCTTCACTCAAGGAAACATCGGTCCGGTCACATTGCGCAACAGGACAATCCGCTCCGCAGCTTTTGAGGGGATGGGGAAAGACAACAACCCCACTCCCATGCTCCGCGATTATCATCTGAGTGTGGCTAAAGGGGGCGTGGGAATGACAACCCTCGCATACGCCGGAATCTGCAGATCGGCACTTTCTTTCAAAACCCAACTTTGGCTACGTCCGGAAATCGTGAAAGACCTCAGGGAGATTACCGACGGGATACACCGATACGGCGCCAAAGCCTCGATACAGATCGGGCACTGCGGGAATATGACCCACCGTTCAACCGCCGGAGCCATACCTGTCGGCGCCTCTTCCGGATTCAACCTATATTCCCCCACAATCGTAAGGGGGCTTCGCAAGGACGAACTGAAACAGATGGCGCGAAATTTCGGAGACGCCGTGCGCACAGCCCGTGACGCCGGGTTCGACTGTGTGGAAGTGCATGCCGGACACGGATACCTCATTTCGCAATTCCTCTCGCCCTACACCAACCGCCGCCGCGACGAATATGGGGGCAACCTGAAAAACCGTATGCGTTTCATGCAGGAATGTATGGAGGAAGTGATGAAAGCTGCCGGATCTGACATGGGGGTGCTGGTCAAGACAAACATGCGCGATGGGTTCAAGGGGGGCCTCGAAACAGAAGGTTGCCTGGAAGTCGCCAAAGAGCTGGAGAATCTCGAGGCACACGCGCTTGTGCTGTCGGGGGGATTTGTCAGCAAGGCGCCCATGTATGTCATGAGGGGGGAGATGCCGATATATTCCATGACGCACTACATGGAACAGTGGTGGCTGAAATACGGGGTGAGATGGTTCGGAAAATTCATGATCCCGAAAGCCCCTTTCAAGGAACTGTATTTTCTCGACGACGCAAAGCTCTTCAGAAACGAACTGAAGATGCCCCTCGTATATGTGGGAGGGGTGGTAAGCCGACAAAACGCCGACAAAGTCATGGACGAGGGTTTCGACTTTATCCAGATGGGACGCGCCCTGCTCAAT
>JAIDJJ010000638.1 GCA_029052265.1 Muribaculaceae bacterium | reverse complement strand
GTGTGAGACTGCCTGCGACAAGACCGCCTCCCAAAACCCTGTTAAGCTCCTCCGACGGCATCCTTACCCGCGGTTCATCGAGAACTTCGATTTCCGAGAGTTTGATTGGCTTTTGAGTCCTTATCTTGCCCGGCTTCATATCCCATTTTTTCGTAACGGTTATTTTCTCTTCTGCGAAGGTATTCCATTCTCCACATGCCGGACATTTCCCAAGCCACTTGGCTGACTCGTGACCGCACGACTGACAGAAATAAACACTTTTTATTTTTGCCATAAATATCAATAATTTCTAAATGTAGACAAAGTAATAGCTGTTGCTATTGCGACATTAAGGGATTCTCCATGAGAATCCTTCCGATAGGGAGGAATCAATAACGGATGCGTTACAAATTTCCGGATTTCTTCCGATATGCCGTTCCCTTCATTTCCCATAATGATAAATCCGGAGTCTGAAAGCCCGGCATGGAAAATATTCTCCCCGTTTAAAAGTGTCCCATACACCGGCATATCCGGATATTGTCTTAAAACATCTTGAAGAGAGGTGTAATACACTTTCACTCTTTTAAGAGAGCCCATAGTTGACTGAATGGTCTTGGGATTGTATATATCAACTGTATCTGTCGACGCCAATATTACATCCACACCAAACCAATCGGCAGTGCGTATTATAGTGCCAAGATTTCCCGGGTCCTGAATCCCGTCGAGAACAAGCACGAGACGTCCGGACAGATCCGGCACCACTGTATCTTTCGGGATACGGAACACAGCCATGACTTCAGGCGGAGAGGATAGAGCCGATATTTTTGCCAATACCGCACTTTGTGTGTCAAGGAGGATGTCTGAATACCTTGACACTATATTCTCATGCCTGCCAAACCATTCCGGGGTTGCCAAGATATTAACTATGTCGAATGCCCCCAATGTGTCAAGCACACATTTTTCACCTTCCACAATAAACATACCATGCCTGTTTCTCATCTTTTTGGAAGACAATGTGGCATATAGTGCGGCTTTAGTTTTAGATATCTCCATATTATCATCTTTTCTAAGGCAAAGTTACTGCTATTTTTTTGGAAATATTAGGTATTTTCGCTAATTTTGTTGCATTAACTTGAAATAAATTCTTCACATGAAATACATAGGCGCCCACGTCAGTGTGGCAGGAGGGGTGGCAAACGCCCCGTTAAAGGCACATGCCATAGGAGCAAAGGCATTTGCTCTATTTACCGGCAGCAGCAACAGATGGGTATCAAAAGACATTCCGGACATAGAAGTCGCTAAATTTAAAGAAAATTGTGCACTCTATGGCTTTACGCCGGATGTTATCCTTCCTCATGATAATTTCCTGATTAATCTTGGCTCCCCGGATGAAAAAAAACTCGCAATGTCAAGGAAATCTTTCCTTGACGAAATGAATCGTTGCATGTCGCTCGGGCTGACAATGTTAAACTTTCATCCCGGCAGTCATCTCAACGAACTGGAAGAA
>JAIDJJ010000637.1 GCA_029052265.1 Muribaculaceae bacterium | reverse complement strand
TGCGACCAACCCCTTACGCACGCGCGCTCACCGGGGGGCTGTCTTCTGTCTTGCGGATTGTTTATCGGTTAACTGTATGCGGAGTCTTTTTCTTACCGAGATGTTTGATCCAGATATAGTATCCGGTCAAAGGAAGGCTCGCACCCAACAGTGCTCCAAGCAACCATAGGATTCTTGTGATGAGACCTCCGAGAGTTCCGGTATGGATTGAATATATCCAGCCGCGAAGCTTATCTGCCTCATTTGAATCTGCATATGTGGAGGAAGGAGTAATTTCTCCGGAGCGACGGTTGAACTCGTATCTGTCAGAGGCGCGGCTGTTGCCGTTATTACCGAGTGTAACTGTTGCAGTTTCCTGACCGACAGTGATCTGGGGAGCGTCGGGATACTTAGTGTTTAATTCGTCGTAAACCTGTTGCCAGCGTCCGAATTCGGATCTGTGTCCACCACGCATACCGCGACCTTTGCCATGACTTCCACGACCTTCGCCACGACCACCACGACCTTCACCGCGACCTTCACCACGATTGGCATTTTCTTGCGGTAGTAAGTTTTTTTCTTGCGAAGCCTGGGCAGTCTGTCCGAAATTCCTTGGAGTGTGCTCCACACCACATACCGCATAGAATGCTGTCCTATACCAGTTGAAAGACCAGGTCAGACCGGTAAGAGCCATTGCGAGAACAAGAACCAGGGCATACATGCCTCCCGCCACATGGAGACCTCTCCATAATCCTTTCCATCCGTTGGCAAAAGATATGGAAAGACTGCGGCGGAGATTCTTCCTTGCGCGTGGACACCAGATAATGACACCGGTTATCAACGCTATAACGAATATCAGAGTGGAGATACCAACCAGTGTCTTGCCGACTTTCACGCCTTCGCCATGCGGATTGGCGCTGTCAAGGAGCCAACGGTGCATCTTGAACATTGTCGAGAAAAAACCGAGGCGTTCGTATTTGCCGGTTATTTCACCTGAGTATTGGTCGATGAACAGAGATGAGCGGCGTGGCTTTGACAGATTGACCTGATAGGCACGTTCCTTGTCAGAAAAGACGGTCACCCCTGTTATCGCGACACTGTCGGGGAGTGATGCCTTGACAGTTTCCATCAATTCTCCCATTGGGAGAGGCTCGTTTTTAACCTCGCTGACGAAATACACGTCGCTTTTTACAGCTCTCGTTATTTCCGGTTCAAATATCAGCATGGCTCCCGAGAAGCATATCAGAGTAATGAAAATGCCGAAAGGAACCGAAAGCCAGAGATGAAGTTTCCTCCAGAGTTTCATGTTTCAATTATTTTTGAGGGGTGAGGTATCCGAATCCGGTGATAGATGTCGCGTCGATCGTTATTCCCTGCTGAGCGACAGCGGTAGCCGGATTTATGCCGTAAATGACAGGTTTCCCGTCAGTCTGGGTAACCGCTACATATACCTTACCGTCTTTTACGAACACGTTTTTGGCGATAGTGGAGAGGTTTGCGGGAAGACCTGATACGTCCTTAAGGGTTTTGGCGGATGCGTCAAAGATGGCAAGCTGCATTGCTGTCCCTGAGAATCCGGATCCGTAAGGTTCGTTATACATCTGCAGAATGAAATAGTTGCCTCCTGCTGGCCAGCAGCGCATGAAGCTTCTTCCTGCAAGTTGTTCGATGTTGCAGTAGTAATCGTCAAAATCAGTTGTTCCGGCGGGAATACGGCATACACCGGCATCGAGTCTTGTCTGCTGTGCGGCTTCAGTCTGAGTCTTGGCATAGCTTGGAGAGAATACATAGATATCGCCGTTTTCAGCCGCCCATACAGTCTGGTAATATTGTGAGCGGTAACGTCCCGCAGGATAGCTGATCTTGTCGGTATGGGCGATTACAGGATTCTGGAATTGAGCGTTGGGATATATCGCCACCCAGCAGTCGTCGGGATATTGGGTACCGCTGATGGTTCCTGCCTGGTATGATCCGGCTCCACTTCCACCGTCTTCGGTCTTTACAAGATGTTCGTTCCCGGGACGGACCCATTTTCCGTCGCCGTCGGCATAACCATATTGGCTGAGACCCATCGGAATGACACCGCAATAAAGATGAGTTCCTGACTGTTCAGCACCTGAAAGAGTGACATATTCACCGTTGCCGAGATAGTTTTCCATAGAATAAAGACCTGCTGATGTGTCGTTGGATTTAGCGGTCTCGTTCTCGACGTCAAGGTATGTCACCAACAGAGTCTGCGGGTAAAATCCGTGTGAGTCTGCTCCGGTGGTTCCCGCCCCTGTAGACATTGCAAGGATGTATTGGTCATACATTCCATAAGATGAGAACCGGCTGATCTTATATTCGATATCACGGGCTTTCATCTCGCCGCTTTCGTCGAGAATGTAGCTGCGTGTGGTTCCGGCGTTACCCTGGTTGTAGGTGAGCGCATAAAGGAAATTCCTGTAGAAGATCCATTGTGTGGCGCCATCGTTGGTAAGTCCGTTGTTCTCTGTCGAGACGTTTCCTTCGTCGATCGAAGGGGCTGTCACCAGCACGTTGGCAGTACCGTTCTGCCCGGCTACCTGAGTGGCGAAAACATATTTCCCGTCAGTGGTGACTGTCCCCGGTTCATCGGGTTCATTGCTGTCATTGTTGTCAGAACATGAGATCAAAGACAGGGAGGGGGCGGACATTGCCGCCATGAGTCCCCATATGTACAATTTTTTCATATTATATGTGTTGTTTTAATTTAGTTTCCGAAATATATTCTGATTTTTCCGTAAAATGCCCTTCCGGGTTTTTGGAGGGAGAAGTTGTCGTAAAGACGGGCGTCGGTAAAATTCCGGCATTCGAATGACAGGTTGTATCTGCCGTTCTTTATACTGTAAGACAGTGTCAGGTTGTGTGCGAACTGGTCAGGCACTACATAGTCGTCTTTATTCGCGCCGATGTTGGCTGAATAATAAGTGAAGCTGTGGGTGTACTGGTTGTCGTATGTCAAAGTCAGGACATTGCCCTTTCTTCCGAGATTGTGCCAGTAGAAATTTACATCCGAATCCGCGAACCGGTATGGCATGTTTGGAATCCGCTGGCGGTAAGTCAGGCTCGCCGCAGTAGTCCCCTGCGTGTTGCGCATATTGTCACGCACATTCATCTGAGTGAAATTTCCTCCTACGCTAAGCCATTTCGAGAAACTGTATCTCGCCGATATTGAATAACCCTTTGTGTCGACCTTACCGAAGTTGACATATGTGGCGGCTGAAAGTCCGCCGCTGAGGGCGAGAATATTTCTTTGGATATAGTCTCTTGTGTCGCGATAGACAAATCCACCTTCTACGTAAATGTTGTTGAGACCGAATGTGGCGTTATAGCTGAGATTCAGGTTGACGTTATGGCTCGATTCCGGTTTCAGACCTATATCACCCATCTCAAGGTCTTCGTCGCCGAACATCTCCTCAATTGTCGGGAGTCTTACCGCCTTTTCGTAAGATGCCTTCAACTGGAAACCCAACGGTAAGAAATATGTGGCTGCCGCGCCATACCCGAGAGTGTTGACGTTTCTTGAGGTCAGGGTGTATGCATCCTGAGCCGAGGATGTCGCTATCGGTCCGGATACATATTGGTAATAATACTTGCCGAACAGGGAAAGATTAAATCTTGAATCGGGAATGAATCTCCAGGAAGCTCCGAGAATATTCTTTGTGGTCACCTTGCTATATTCATCGTGGCTCGGAGGGTCAGTCAGCAGATTTTCGTTTGAACGGTTGAATGTGTTGAAGACGTCGTTGATGATAAAGGTATTTTTCTCTCCGAGACGATAGTCTGCGGTAAAAGAGCCGGTCCAGTTATGATTGTTTGATCTTGAGTTCTGATAAGACTGCTCCCCCAAAGTATTGTTGGGCACAGTCTCTCCTCTCCAGTTGTATTTTCTGGAAGCCGTGTCGACATTAATGGTAATATCGTTGTTGTAATTCACATTTGCAGCCACATTAAGACCGCGCACTATCAGGTTGCGTTTGCTGTATTCCACGGAAGGAATGATTGAATGACCGTGGCGGTGTTTCTGTCCGTAGACAATTTCCTGACGCACGCCGGTCTGGATTTCCTTGTACATGTGGGAATAGTTGAGCCCGATCATGAAACGGTCTGCCCAAGACTTGTCGACGAATCCGACTTTCGCGATGACCGCCTCATTGTGGTAAGTATCGTTGAAGCGCTGCACATGTTCCTTCTTTTTCCTATTGATGGCTCCTGTCTCGAAATCTTCTACAGGAGTATCCACCCAGTAATTGTTGTCGGAATAATTCTGGAACGCGTTGATCTCATATTTGAAACCGTTGGCGAATGTCTGTCCGAAGTTGACATATGATTTATGTGTATTGAAAGAACCATATGAATAAGATGCGTCGACAAACCACTTTCTCTTGCGCTTGGATGTGACGATGTTTATGACTCCGCCTATTGCGTCCGCTCCGAATCCCACGGGCACAACGCCACGGTATACCTCAATCCGGTCAGCGAAATTGACAGGGATATTGTTTAGTCCGAATGAACTTCCGACCCCTTCCTGAGGTATTCCGTCAATGAAAACCTTCACATGTTTACCGCTGAAGCCGTCCATTGTCACAGCCATGTCGGAACCGACACCTCCGCTTTCCCGGATTTTCATTCCCGGAGCCTTTTCCAGCGCCTCGCTCAAGGTTTTGGTTGTATTGACCAATTCCTGCGTATTTACAGCAGTTGCGTTGAAAGGGGAGTTTTTTACTTTACTGAGCTGGTTGCCTACCACAATGACTTCCGCCAGTTGGGCTGCCGGCTTAAGTTTGACAGTAAGGCGCGTACGTTCCTGCGGTTTGACAGTGACGTTTATTTCCGCTTTGTCATATCCTACGGAAGAAACAACCAGAGTATATTTTCCGGCAGGAGCGTTCAGGTGGTACAGACCTTTGTCATCGGTGGAGCAAGAATATTTCGTGCCTTTCAGGTACACAGTCGCGTAATCTACAATTTCTCCGTCTTGCGACAGAACCTTTCCGGAAATCATCCCGGTCAGGTCTTTTGACCATCCGCACACTGTGCAAGACAGAAGGATTGCCAGAAGCAACATTATCTTTCTACAGATCGACATTTTGAGTGTTGTTATGCTGATTTTTCGGCTGCAAAGTTCGGTAGTTTCCACTCCTTTTGAAATACCTAAGGTTAGGTATTTTGACATATGTGTCTGTATATGACAATGTTAATTTGAGTAAAAAATGAATTAATTGGCGAAATGCAATAAATTAAGGGCAAATGAAAAGTGAGGATTGCTGTTGTCATCTGCCGTGACTTATGATTTTGCGTCGTTTAGGCTGGATTTTTTCATGTAAATATTGAAATACCACGAACAATACCGGCACAATGAAGAGCAGGGCGAGTGTGCCGAACAAAAGACCACCCACAGTGCCGACCCCGACCGAGATGTTGCCGTTTGCCCCGACGCCGGTCGCAAACATAAGAGGAAGCATGCCGAATACCATCGTGGCTGATGTCATAATTATCGGACGGAACCTGGCTTTTGCCGCTGAAATAGCGGATGCAGTCAGGCTCATACCCTCTTTGCGTCTTGCCGTGGCATATTCGGTGAGCAGGATAGCGGTCTTTGCAAGAAGTCCGATGAGCATTATGAGTCCTATCTGCATGTAAATATTGTTTTCCAGTCCCCACCATCGGGCGAAAAGGAAACAGCCGACGAGTCCGAACGGAATGGCGGCGATTACCGCGAACGGGACAGTCAGGCTTTCGTAGAGAGCGCAGAGTATAAGATAAATGAAAGCCAGACAGATACTGAATACCAATATGGTAGTATTTCCGGAAGATGATTCTTCTCTCGACATTCCGCCGAATTCATATCCATAACCTGCCGGGAGATATTTGGATGCGACATCTTTTATGGCGGCTATCGCCTCGCCTGAACTGTAGCCGTCGCCTTGCTCTCCGAATACCGATATGGAAGGAAACAGATTGAACCGTGAAAGGCTTTCTGATCCATACACTCGTGTGAGTGTCAGAAAATTATCGATCGGGAGCATTTCTCCAGAAGAGGACCTGACAAATATCTTCTTTAAAGACTCAGTATCGAGGCGCGCATCTGCAGATGCCTGCACCATTACACGGTATAGTTTTGTAAAGCGGTTAAGGTTGGACGAATAGCTGCCTCCCACATAACCTGACAAGGTAGACAGCACATCGGAGGGCGAAACATTTTTCTGGAGGCATTTCACTGCATCCACCTCAACCATGTATTGAGGATATTTTGTGTCGAATGTAGTATATGCTCTTGAGATCTCGGGACGGGAGTTGAGGGAATCAATGAATGTGCGTGTGGTTTGCAGCAGTTCGTCAGTCGACACTCCGGAGCGGTCCTGCACATATAGCTCGAAGCCGCTTCCGGTGCCATATCCCGAAATCATCGGAGACTGTGATGCCCTTATCTGTGCGTCGGATATGCCGGATGTACGTTTGTAAATCTCTTTGATCACAGCGTTTATATCATGTCCGTCTCCGTCGCGCTCATCCCAGTCTTTCAGCCTTATATTGAAAGAACCCGCCGATGCCGATTGGTCGTGTCTTGCATTTTTTCCCGACACGCGCGAATAGATGCTGATTTCCGGGATATTTTTGATAGCGTCTTCTATCTGATCCATAATGGCGTCGGTCTCGGCAAGGTTAGACCCTGGGGCGACCTGAACGTTGAGGCTTATTGTGCCCATGTCTTCCTGAGGCACGAGTCCGGTCTTTGTATTTGATATGAGCCACCATAATCCGCATACAGCTATGACGAAGAGCATAAGCACTACCCATCGGTTCTTGAAAAGAAACATGATTCCATTTCGATATTGTCCCGTCACAGTATGCATAGATCTGTCAAATGCGAAATGGAAACGCTGAATAAAGGATGATTTTTCCTTGCTGTCTTTACCCGGTCTCATTAAAATTGCGCTCAATGCCGGGCATAGAGTCATGGCGTTGACAAGAGATATTCCGACCGCGACCGCCATTGTCAGACCGAACTGCTTATAAAATGTCCCCGACGTTCCTCCCATGAAACAGACGGGAATAAAGACCCCCATGAATACCACGGTGGTGGTTATAAGGGCGGCGCTAAGTCCGCCCATTGCGCCGACAGTGGCATTATATGGGTCTTTTTCGCCGACATCGAATTTTGCCTGCACAGCTTCCACGACCACTACAGAGTCGTCGACGACTGTACCTATGACAAGGACGATGGCAAATAGGGTGAGCATGTTGAGCGTGAACCCAACGGCATAGATAAAAGCGAATGTGCCTATGAGGGAAACAATTATAGACACTGCCGGAATCAGTGTGGCTCTTATGTCATGGAGGAAGACGTATACCACGAGCACGACAAGTATCAGAGCTATGACAAGGGTCTCGATCACTTTGTAAATAGAGGCGTCGAGGAAGTCTTTTGTGCTTGATATGTCGGTAAGCACCATCCCTTTGGGAAGGTTGGTCCTTATCTCGTCAAGCGTCTTGTCTATTTCGATGATTACATCGTTGGCGTTTGATCCGGCTGTCTGGGCAATCATGGCGTTCGCGCCGGGATGACCGCTTGTCTCGCTGATCATCGCATAGTTTACAGCTCCAAGTTCGATTGTGGCGATATCTTTAAGTCTGAGCACGTTTCCTTCAGGTAAAGCCTTTACAACCAGATTCTCGTAATCTTCGGCATTTTCGTATCGTCCACGATATTTAAGTACATATTGGAATGTGTTTTCAGATTCTGATCCAAGAGTTCCGGTAGGAGATTCAATGTTCTGCTCGGCAAGCACCTTGTCAATATCAGCGGGGACAAGTCCGTATTGCGACATTTTCACCGGGTCGAGCCATATACGCATCGCATATTCGGCACTGAAGATATTCACTTCTCCGACACCGGCGATGCGGGATATCTGCGGCTCGATGTTTATTTTCATGTAGTTGGTAAGGAATTTAGCATCGAAAGAGTCGTCAGGGCTGTATAAAGTGATAGATTTCAAGGTGCTGTTCTGTCGTTTCCTGACGGTGACGCCACTTTTGGTTACTTCCGCAGGCAAGAGTCCTTGTGCGGACGCGACACGGTTCTGGACATTGACCACAGCCATGTCTGCGTCCGCTCCCTGGTTGAAGTATATTGTTATAGTGGCGGTTCCGGTGTTTGTTGCGGTAGATGTCATATACATCATGTCTTCCACTCCGTTGAGTGATTCTTCAAGAGGCACTATGACACTTTTTAGCACAGTTTCCGCGTTTGCGCCAGTATATGTGGCTGAGACCCTGACTGTAGGTGGGGCTATATTTGGAAACTGTTCGATTGGGAGCTGCAGGAGTCCCAGAATTCCTAAAATAACAATCAATACAGATATTACGCCGGCGAGTATCGGGCGGTCAATGAATGTCTTTACGGTCATGTCGTTTTTAAATTTTAGGCAAAATAAGCGATTAAACCATAAAGTTTTTAAATGGTCTTACCACTAAATGACAAACGGCATTATAATGATGGTCAACAGTCATAGATTGTCTACAGCCTTAATAATAAAATGTTTATCTTTGCAAATAAAATTCATGTATCAAAAATGAGGCGACTTCCGCTGTGTATAGATTTGGCATTCTGCATCATGGTCCTTCCGATAATGATAATGATTTTTCCTGTGGAGCGGTGGTATCATTATTTTCCGGGCTATGTCGCTACAGTAGGACTCTGGCTATATTCTCTGTATGCCCTGAACCGGTTTGTGACCGTTCCGTTCCTGTTCAAGGGACGGTTGTATATATGGCTGGGTGTGACGATGATAACCTTGTCTGTAATTGTTACATATTGTATATCCTGTATCATGCTTTATACGCCAAAACCAAGCATATATGATGAAGGTATTTTCCGGTTGTTTCCCAATATCCAGCAGTATCAGCAGGCGGTCTGGTCGTTGTTTATGATAGTGGAGACTTTCAGTTTCGCGGTCGGTCTCCTGACCCAGGCAAATATTCAGCGGCTTCGGAGCAAGGAAGTGGAAGAGGAGAGACGGAAGGCTGAGATTGCTCTGTTCAAGGCGCAGATAAAGCCCCATTTTATGTTTAATACCTTAAATTCGGTATATGGATTGTTTCTTACAGGGAATGAAAAGGCGCTTGAGTCGCTTGAGCGATTTATTTCCATGATCCGTTATGTACATACGACAGCGTTATGTGATTTTGTCGCTTTGAAAGATGAAGTGGATTATATAAGACAATATATGGCGATGCAGTCATTGCGTCTAAACGAATTGACCACAGTAAAACTTGAGACAGAGGTTGAGGATGATGAATTGATGGTTCCGCCGATGCTGCTGATCACATTTGTGGAAAATTGTTTCAAACACGGTGTGTCGCCGGTTGAAAAAGGGTATATCAATGTGTTGATAAGGGAACGGGGAGCTAAGATGACCCTTATAACAGAAAACCATATATGCAGGGTGATAACCCATGGGGAGCATATAGGGATAGAAAATTGTAAAAGGCGTCTTGATTTGCAGTACCCTGGGCGTCATAAATTGGAAATATCCAACAATGGAGAAATTTATAAAGTTAAACTTAGTATATATTTGTCAGCATGATTAGATGTGTAGCGATAGATGACGAACCGATAGCCCTGACCATAATTCAGGAATATTGTAAAAAATATGGAGATATAGAGATCCAATGTTTCACTTCTCCAATAGAGGGTATGAAAAGCATAGCATCAACGTGTCCCCAGATTGTATTCCTTGATATTGAGATGGGGTCGCACAACGGGTTGGAACTGGCAAGGACGTTGTCGCCCGGAACATGTCTTATATTCACCACCGCCTATTCTCAATATGCATTGGATGGTTTTGATGTGAACGCCATAGATTTCCTTCATAAGCCGATTTTTTATCAGCGTTTTGAGAAGGCAATGGAAAAGGCGCTGATATGGATTGACAAGCGCAGCCTTCAGGGGGTAAGGCGAGACACTATCACCCTTAAGGTGGAGCATAAAAATGTTGTAATAGATGTTGATGACATCCTGTTTATAGAAGCTATGGACAACTATGTCAAGGTGTTTAGAAAAGATCAGCCGATGGTTTTGTCTCAGATAACGATGAAAGAGATGGATGAGAAACTTCCGGATGACAGGTTTTTTAGGGTTCACCGATCGTTTATAGTTTCACTTAATTCTATTGAAAAGTTTTCCAACCGGAAAATTTTTGTAAAAAACAGTATCCGTCCCATTCCTGTCGGAAGAAAATATATAGACTCATTCAAAAACATATATAATATTTTAAAACTTAATATATCCGAATCAAGATGAAAAGATTTATGACAATGGCGCTTCTTGTGGTTATGGCGTCGGTTGCGGCATTTGTCTATGCCGGGACACCGATAAAAGCTACGGAGCTTCCTAAGGCTGCCCAGACTTTCCTGACTAAATATTTCTCGGGAGATGAAGTACGTAAGGCGGAAAAAGATCAAGGCAGACGTGGTCTGGAGTATGAGGTTGACCTTGCCAGTGGTGCCGAGGTGGACTTTATGGAAAATGGAGACTGGAAAGAGGTGAAGGCAGCCCGAGGGAAATCTGTACCGGCAGGGATAGTGCCTTCGGCTATCTCAAAATATGTGTCTTCTAATTTCAGCGCACAGAGCATAGTTGAGATATCCCGCAAACGAGGTGGATATGAGGTGGAGCTGTCAAACGGTACAGAACTTAAACTTACGGAAGATGCCAAGCCAATGCCGGCTCGCAGCGGAGGCGGACGTCGTGCCAGATAAGTAGTTTTTACGACGGAGATCAGTAGATTCCGCCATATGCAAAAGAGAGAGTCCTTTCGGGGGCTCTCTCTTTTGCATATGCAGGGATCTTGCCGGCGGTCAGATTGCCTTCCCGGCACGGATCTCCGACCTCACGGTGCCGCGCAATATCCTGCGTATCGTTTTCCACTTCGGGAAAATAGCCCATGGTCTTACGGCGCTGTAGCTTAAGAGTATGACAGTAATTGAAATCAGGGCTATGATAAGCAGCCATCCATATATCTCTTTCATAGATACCACAAGTGCCTGCATGGCAGAGATCCCAAATAGCTCTCCGGTAGACATATGTAACGTCGCGGCAGACATGTCAGTTATAGCCGAACTCAGGAACGCCGCATTTTTCGCCATTGTGACTTTCAGAAATTCTCCGATCACGGCAGGTCCGAATGCCGCTCCCATCACGGCTCCTGTAAATCCGTTTATCGTCAGGGCCTGGGGAAAAACCTGAAACGGCAGTCCGCTTTGGACTATAGATGTCAGG
>JAIDJJ010000636.1 GCA_029052265.1 Muribaculaceae bacterium | reverse complement strand
CGGCACGTGATCACGGCAGGGAGATAGGGTTGATGTATGATCTTTCAGGTCTTGATCCGAAGAAGGATGACTGCTCTGCATTGATAGACGATTGGAAGTATCTTGTCGATTCGCTGAGGGTGACAAATCCCGGAAAGGGCAACACTTATATCCATTATGACGGGAAACCTCTGGTGACAGTGTGGGGAGTAGGATTTCCCGACAGACCATATGACATACACAGTATCGGTCTTGAGAAATTTATAAATTTCCTTAAAAACGATCCTGAATATGGAGGATGCAGTGTGATGCTTGGAGTGCCGACATATTGGAGAGATCTCGCTTATGATTGTGTCGGCGATCCATATCTTCATGATTTGATAAAAATGGCAGATATTGTCCTGCCTTGGACAGTGCAGAGATATTCGCCCCTATTGCATAATGATATGGACCGTTACCGCGATATGACGGCAAGGGATATCAAATGGTGTGAGTCAAATGGACTGGGGTATGTGCCTGTTGTATATCCGGGTTTCAGCTGGCATAATCTCAGCAGATTCGAGTTCCCGGATGATGTCAAGCCATCAGGGTCCATACCCCGTCAGGGTGGACGGTTTTATTGGCAGCAGATATATACAGCATTACGTAGCGGTGCCAAGATGCTTTACGTGGCAATGTTTGATGAGGTCAATGAAGGGACTGCGATCTTCAAATGCACGGATAATCCTCCTGTCGGGAAAAATATAGAGTTTGTGGGTATGGATGGGAAACCTTCAGATCATTACCTGTGGCTTACGGGAGAAGCGGGCAAGATGCTCCGGAATGAAAAGCCGTTGACTAAAGGTATGCCTGAAAGGGAGTGACAAGACGGACGCCTCTAACATATCAGGGGACCGCTTTCCGATAGCAGAAAGCGGTCCCCTGAAAAATTTATCTGTATATAGATGTATCGGATCTCGAATGTAAAGCGATATCAGACCGTATGAGTCACCTGCCATACAAATGCCCGAAGTCCGAGACGTGGCTTTGATTCATCAAGCTCCCTAAGTCTGGATAGCACTGTTTCAAGCCTGTGATCTTCCACAATAGTGAGGATGGCTCCACCCAGCGAGGGCCACGCGTGACTGCCGTAGTGGGGTTCTCCGTTTATGCTACCTCGTCCTTGAGTCTCACCGAATGATGTAAATCCTCGGCAAGAGTTTTTTTCAAGGAGGTCAAGTATGGCGTCATGATGAGCCTGGTCGTATGCTATGAAGATTGCTTGCATTATATCTGCGGTTTAGAGTTTATGGGATTGGTTGTCTTCAGGAGTGATTTACGTAATTTCCTGCGTTGGTTCTTTACTCCGTTGCCGGCAAAGACGCAATATAGCACCGGTACGAAAAGAAGTGTGAGGATAGTAGAGAATGTGAGACCTCCTATGACAGCAGTGCCCATCGGACGCCACATTTCAGCACCCTGTCCGCTCCCGACTGCCATAGGCACCATGCCGAGGATAGTGGTGAGCGTGGTCATTACTACAGGTCGCAGACGCGACTTGCCACCCAATATAACGGCATTGCGTATTCCCATTCCCCTTTCCCTGTTGAGTGTTATGTAGTCAATAAGAACGATACCGTTCTTGACCACAATGCCGATAAGCATGATTGCTCCGATCATACTCATCACGTTCAGGGTGTGCCCTGTAAGCCAAAGGATCAGGAATACACCGGAGAATGCAAACAACAGAGATGTCATAATGATTCCGGGATAAGTCAGACTTTCAAATTGCGCCGCCATAACCACGTACACGAGTATTATTATCAGCACTCCGAGCAGCAAAAGATCGCCAAAAGAATCCTGTTGGTCTTCATAAGACCCCGCCAGCCCGATATTGATGCCTGCCGGTATATCCATTTCATCGATCTTGAGTTGAGCTTCAGTGACAACCTGACTCATTGGCACGCCATCCACGACAGCGGAAACCGTAATTATGCGTTCCCTGTCCTTGCGTTCGATTGTAGGTGGAGTGAACCGTTCCACTACTTTGCCGAGTTCCTTTATCCTGACACCTTTCCCGGTAGGAGTGTACACCATGATATTCTCAATATCGGAAATAGAAGTGCGGTTCGCTTTGTCATACATCACCTTTATGTCGTATTCTTCTCCGTCTTCCCTGAAGCGAGAAGCTGTCGCTCCGTTGATACGGTTTCTGAGATAGCCCGCCGCAGTCTGAAGATTAAGACCGTAAAGGGCAAGTTTTTCCCTGTCGAAGTCCACTTGATATTCCGGCTGGTAATCCGAACGGGAGATAGTGACGTCAGCAGTTCCGGCTATTCCTTCAAGAATATATTTCAGCTGCCGGGCAACCGAGTCTGTCTCAGTGAAATCGTATCCATAGATTTCGAAATCCACTGTAGCCTGACCTCCCATTCCCTGACCTCTGCCTCCGCCAATATTCACCTGGGCTTTCTTAAACTCCGGGAATCCGGCTTCGATATCCTTACGCATCATGTCGGCGATCTCTTTGATTCCCCTGTCTCTGTCTCCGGGATCAGAAAGTCTTATGTTCATTGATATGATATGCGATCCGTTGTCGGAAAGAGAGGCGAAAGTGTTGTCGGAACTTGCAGGACCTACCGTATAACTTGATACAATAATCTCAGGATATTTTTCCCTCCAGAGGGAATCAAGCCGGCGTGTCACGTCTTGAGATATTTCCACGCGTGTGCCTATAGGGGTCTCGAGTTCCACACCGAGTCGCCCATCGTCAGCTGTCGGGAAAAACTCAGTGCCGACCTGCTTCATAAGGAAAATTGACCCTACAAAAGTGGCAAGGCATATAAGAATCGTCACAGTGCGGTGTCTCACCACAATTTTTAACAAGTTGGCATAACTGTTGTCAAACTTGTCGAGTGCGCGTTCTATTGGTGTGAAAAACAGAGTATATAATTTGGAATGCCGGTTGTTGAGGCGTAGCCACTGCGAACAAAGCATGGGTGTGAGGGAAAGTGCGCAGGTTGTGGATATGATCATCATTATAGTCACCATCCATCCAAGCTGGCGGAACAGGACGCCGGTCATGCCGGTCACCAAAGTAAGCGGGAAGAATACGGCTATCAATGTCAGGGTTGATGCGATTACAGAAATAGCCACCTCGTTAGTGCCGTGTACGGCAGCCTGTTTCGGATCCGACCCGCGTTCGATATGGGTGGTCACGTTTTCCAGCACCACAATGGCGTCGTCTACCACCATGCCAATCGAAATAGACAATGCCGAAAGCGAGACAATATTAAGGGTGTTACCTGTGGCGAACAGATAGATGAAAGAAGCTATAAGCGATACAGGAATAGTGATTATGATAATCATGGTGGCTCTCCATCTTCCAAGGAATATGAACACCACAATCATTACGAAAATAAGAGCATACATCACCGTTTCTTCAAGAGAGGCGATGGTGTTGCGGATATTGTCAGAGGTATCGACGATCACGCCCAGTTTGACGTCAGACGGCAGATTTTTCTGCAAGCGTGGAAGCATTTTCATGACTTTGTCAGAAATTGCCACAGAATTGGCGCCCGATTGCTTCTGGATGACAATCATTGCACCTTCCTTGCCTCCGATATAGGTTTGCTGTGTTCTTTCTTCGAGAGAGTCGTCGACAGTGGCGACATCTTTCAGATATACCACTTTCCCTTGAAATGATCCTACAGGCACATTTGCCATTTGTGCCGCTTCGTCAAACTCTCCCTGTACACGCAGGGCATACGTGTTTGAGCCAATGTCGAAAGATCCTCCCGGGATGTTGTTGTTTTCCGCTCCTATTATAGCGGCGATTGTTTCGACCGACAGATTGTATGCCTCAAGCCTGTTGGGGTCGCAATAGATGTGGATCTCACGTTTTGGCGCGCCTGAAATAGACACTGTTCCTACTCCGTCGACACGAGCAAGCGGGTTTGCCACCTGATCGTCAAGAATCTTGTAAAGTCCCGCCATACTTTCTTTTGCCTCGACAGAAAGCAGGCAAATCGGGATCATGTCGGTAGAGAACTTGAATATTATAGGATTTTCGGAGTCATCCGGAAGAGAAGACTTTACCATGTCAAGTTTGTCGCGCACGTCGTTGGTGAGGACATCAATGTCATATCCATATTCAAATTCGAGTGTGATCACCGAAGTGTTTTCACGAGAGTCGGAAGTGATATGTTTGAGATGTTCCACCGAGTTGAGTGTGTTCTCAAGCGGCTTTGTAACGTTTTGCTCGATATCTTCCGCACTTGCACCGGGATACATGGTTATTACCATCAGGGTATTGGTGTCGATATCGGGGTAAAGGTCGATTGGAAGTTTTACAAGGGAGAAAAGACCCAAAATGATCACAGTCACAAAGCAGAGAGTGGTCATGATCGGGCGTTTCACCGCAGATGCATATAGTGAAGCCATATTAGATGAAGTGAATGGTGATAAATGGGATAAGGATTATTTTGAAACTTCTACAGAAACCCCGTCAGCAAGTCTGCTTTGTCCCGACACAACGACCTTGGCTCCCGGTTCGACTCCCGAAAGAAGTTCATACGAATCGCCGATGCGTTGTCCCAGCTCCACTTTATTATAACTTACGGTGCCATCGCTGTTATAGACATAGATATAATGGTTCCCGGATCCAGGTTGTTTTACAACCGCTCTGTCAGGAACGACCACATGTTCCGCTTCCCCGAGGTTCAGTTTTACTCTGCCGAACATTCCGGGCAATATCCTGTTGTCTGAATTGTTGACTGTAATTTCAACTCCGAATGTACGGCTGTCAGCATCGACAGTTGGCGCCACCATTGTAACAATACCGTCGAACATTTCATTTCCATATGTGTCAAATCTTACTTCGGCTGCCATCCCTTTTTTTACATGGGAAAGCTCGCTTTCCGACACATTGATCACAATTTTTACAGGTTGCACCTGAGCTACAGTCAATATCGGCAGGGTGGAGGTCATGTCGCCCGGATCATAGTTTCTTGCAGTCACTATTCCGTTGATAGGCGATACAAGAATTGTATTTTCCTGAACATTGCGTAGAGTGCGTTCTGCCGTGGCAAGAGAATTTTTTGCGTTGGTCAGCTGAAGTTGCATTTGGTCAACGTTCTGTTGGGTGCCTCCGCCGATCTTTAGCAGCTCTACGGCGCGGTCATAGTTTATCTGCACGTTTTCGAGGTTTGCCTTTGCATTGGCAACCTGCATTTCATATGAGGTGGTGTTTACATCATCCAGAACAACAAGTTTCTGTCCTTTTGATACTCTCATACCTTCATCCACCAATATCTGTTTGATCCTGTTGGGGGAGGAGGCAGATATGTTGTTGATCAGTTCCGGCTCTACGGTAGCTGTATAATTACCTTCTTGCACCACCGGGCGGTAATCAACATTTTCTATCTTGACAAGAGTCTTATTTTCAACAACATTATCATCTTTTTGCACTTTTTCCTTGCCAGAGCAGGCAGTGAGCACTATTGTTGCCAGGAAAGAAACGTAAAAAAACAGTCTTTTCATCAGTCAGGAAGTTATCAAAAAATTATTAAAAGTCAATCTATGCCTTTGCCAAGCAAAAGATCAAGTTCTGATGTAGAGATAAGATAATTGTATATTGCCTGCAGGTAGGAGAGCTGGGCTGTTGTATTTGCCAGTTCGCTGTCTCTGAGGTCAAGATATGATGCTGCTCCGATATCAAAACTTTTTTGCATGATTTCGTGGGCTTTTTTAGCCTGACGCACACCTTCCGCGCTTGTCTCTATTTGCCGGGCTTCCATGTTTATGTTGTCGATGGCGAGTTCTACCTGCATGTTCAAAGTGTTGACAAGATTCTCCCGCTGGATATCGATTTCCTTAAGTTCTACCTGAGCCTGTTTGAGACCGTAATATTTAGCTCCTCCGGAAAATATTGGGATCGATAGCTGCAGCCCGACCGTGCTATATGGATTAAACTGCTGATTCCTGAAAGGAGACCCGTTGCTAAGGGAAAGCCAGGATAAATTGAAAGATGCCGCGAGGGTAGGTATCCATGCGAATCTTTTCATGTCGACATTTTTTGTCAGCAGCTTTTTTTGAATGTCAAGCGTACGCAGGGAGGAATTGTCGGTTATGCTTCGTTCGGCAGATGTGGGATAAAGATACATATCTCGCTTAAGGTCTGTAAGGGAAATATCGGGCATTATATCTATGTCACTTGAGATACCCATCAGAACCTTCAACTGTAGCTGGCATTGTTTTACAGCGATATTAGCCTGAAGGAGTTCCGGTTCTACATTTTTTACCTGCACGGAAGAGCGCAACACGTCGTATTCGGAAGCGGTTCCGGCAGAGAATTGTTTCTCGTAGACTGACGCATTCAGCACAGCTATATCGTAGTTTTCTTTTACCACATCCCTTGAGGCGATTGCAAGCATCAGGGCATAATACGCTTTGTTGACATTGTTTACAAGATCGAGTCTGGAAGCTCTTGCATTTTCAAGAGACGCGAGAATCTGGGTGTCGGAAATACTGATAGCTTTCCATAAAGTAGGGGCTATCAGAGGAAGAGAGGCGTTAAATCCCATGTTCCAGGTATTGTCGGAACCCATTTTAAGACTTTGGCTCTCTCCGCCCATGTTCATGCGTATGGTCTGAAGTTCTATAGATCTTTGGTAGGCAGCGGAAAAGTCTATGGAAGGGAATACAGAAGCCAACGTCTCTTTTTTAGCATAATCAACTTTAGTGATTTCCATATCCGCAACTTTTACCGTAGGGTTATCACGTAATGCAACCTCCACACATTGTTCGCGCGATAGTGTCAATGTGTCGGCATATAGTTGTGGCGCACCTGCAATCAGCAGAGATATGGATGTCAGAACGGTTAGTTTAAATCTCATACAAATAAAAGGAGAGTGCTGGTTATACGCTGATATTTTTCTTGGTCAGATCTGGATAGTTGCCCAGACAACTGTCTAATACCGACATTCCGGCAGGGGAAACAATACCTCTCATGAACCCTAAGAATATAGTGTTGTAGACATCAAGTATTGATATCTCGGGAGGGAATATGGTGTCCATCTTTTTCAGAAAATTCATTTGTATAAGCATTAGCTTGTACATTATGAGATAGTCGATGTCGTTGCGTATCAATCCTTTCCTTATCCCTTCCCGAATAAGCTCAAGCATATGCCGGTTGTAAGGGAGAGCGGTCTCTTCATAATCTTTCTGAAATTTGAAGTGGGTGTCCATATCCCTATAGAAGTCCAGATTGATTTCCGAAAGCAAAGACCTGCTGAAAATAAAAATTTTTATCAGCGCATCGATAACATTCTGTGATCTTTCAGCAATGGAAAGCTGATTGTTTCTTACATAAATGATATAAGATTTCAGAATTTCATCTACAAGTTTATCTTTGCTCAAGAAAATTTCATATAAAGTTCGCTTGGATATTCTAAGCGTTGATGCGAGTTGGTCCATAGTGGTGGTCGAGATCCCTCTCTTCATCATAATTTCGAGAATGGAGTTGACCAGACTGTTATAGTTCTCGCATGTCATTTCTTCTTTAGTCATACCTACGTTCAAGTTAGATATGACAAAGTTATAATAAAAAAACCGAAAACATGCAAGAGTTTTCGGTTTTTTTTACCAAGTTTAATTAGAAAAGGAGATATTAATATATAATATGGTGATTTAGACCAATTATATATATCATCTAAACTTAGATTGTCTCTTTGGGCTGATCTATGCCGAATTTTTTTCGGAGATTCGATAGCATGTCTACAGTCATGGCATCAAGGTCAAATTCCGGTTTCCAGTCCCATTCTTCCCTTGCGCAGGAGTCATCGAGGCTGTCAGGCCATGAGTCTGCTATTCCCTGTCTGAGAGGATCCAGTTCGTAGCTCATTTTGAATCCCGGTACATATTCCTTTATTTTGGAGGCTATGATTTCAGGATCGAAACTCATGGAAGCGATGTTGAAAGAGTTGCGGTGCTTCAGACGTGAGGGGTCGGCTTCCATTATTTCAATGGCAGCTCTCAAAGCATCGGGCATATACATCATGTCCATGAATGTGCCGGGCTTCAGGGGGCACTTGAATTCTTCCCCTTTTACTGCAGAATAATATATGTCTACAGCATAGTCAGTGGTGCCTCCTCCCGGAGGGGCGACATAAGATATCAGTCCCGGGAATCTGACTGAACGGGTGTCTACTCCAAAACGGTGCCAGTAATAATCGGATAGAAGTTCTCCGGACACTTTAGTGACACCATAGATTGTTTCCGGTCTTTGGACGGTGTCTTGAGGAGTTTTAACATGGGGAGTCGACGGGCCGAAAGATCCGATTGAACTTGGAGTGAATACTGCACATCCTTTTTCGCGTGCAACTTCCAAAGTGTTGTAGAGACCGCCCACACCAATTTTCCAGGCAAGCTGAGGCTTAGCTTCAGCCACAGCACTGAGAAGGGCAGCAAGATTATAGATAGTGTCGACTTTATATTTGTCGACAGCTTCAGCAATCTGCGCCGGGTTGGTGATGTCTACAATTTGTGCCGGGCCGCTTTCAAGAAGCGCCCCTTTGGGTTCTGCCCCGGCAATGTAGCCGGCGACAACGTTGCCGTTAGGATATAAAGACCTGAGTTTCATTGTCAGCTCCGATCCTATTTGGCCGGTGGCTCCGATAATAAGGATATTTTTCATTTCCTTTTGATGATTAAGGTGAGTTCTGTCTGAGTTTATAGTGGAGAGAAAAAGAATAAAATTTTATGCAAAGATAATACGTTGTAAGCAAAAAATAGTTAACTTTGGCTAAAAATTTTTTCAAACATATCCTGTTGGAGTGTCAACGTGTTGGCATTGAGCCGATAGGATAAAGAATCAAACCTAAATCTTGACTATCATGTACGGAAATTTCCAGTCACATCTCGCCAAAGAACTGCAGGACATCAAGGATGCCGGGCTTTATAAAAGCGAGCGAATCATTACCACACCGCAAAGTGCGGAAATAGGAGTTAAGAGTGCTGAAGGGGAAGTGCTCAACTTTTGTGCCAACAATTATCTTGGTCTTGCAGACAACAGCCGCCTGATAGCGGCAGCCAAAAAGGCTATGGATGAAAGAGGATATGGAATGTCGTCGGTACGTTTTATCTGTGGCACACAAGATCTTCATAAAGAACTTGAGGCAGCCATCAGCGATTATTTCAAGACGGAAGACACTATCCTTTATGCTGCTTGTTTTGATGCAAATGGCGGTCTTTTCGAGCCATTGTTTACTGAAGAGGACGCTATCATAAGCGATTCTCTCAACCATGCATCTATTATCGACGGAGTGCGCCTGTGCAAGGCAAAACGGTTCCGTTATAAGAATGCGGACATGGAGGATCTTGAACGTTGCCTTAAAGAGGCGCAAGACTGTCGTTTCAGAATCATAGCTACAGACGGAGTGTTCTCTATGGACGGCAATGTCGCTCCCATGGACAAGATATGTGAGCTTGCCGAGAAATATGACGCGCTTGTAATGGTGGATGAAAGCCATTCGGCAGGAGTTGTAGGGAAGACCGGTCATGGAGTGGCTGAGCAATATGATTGCTACGGAAAGATCGATATCTTCACAGGCACGCTCGGAAAAGCTTTCGGTGGCGCGATGGGTGGATTCACTACCGGTAAGAAAGAGATCATAGACATGCTCAGGCAGCGTTCACGCCCATATCTTTTCTCTAATTCTGTGGCGCCATCTATTGTGGGGGCAAGCCTTGAGATGTTGAAGATGTTAAAAGAGAGCAATGAGCTTCATGACAAGCTTGTAGGGAATGTAAACTATTTCCGCGACAAAATGCTTGAAGCTGGATTTGATATCAAACCCACACAGAGTGCGATTTGCGCTGTGATGCTTTATGATGCAAAGCTTTCACAGGATTTTGCCGCAGAGATGCAGAAAGAAGGTATTTTTGTCACAGGTTTTTATTATCCTGTCGTGCCGAAAGGTCAGGCAAGAATCCGTGTGCAGCTTTCTGCCGCACACGAGCGCGAGCATCTTGACCGTGCGATAGCAGCGTTTGTAAAGGTCGGTAAGAAACTCGGAGTGTTGAAATAACAGGAAATCTGTTGCCGGAATTATTTGCCCGGCAGCATCTAACTACATAGGACAAGGGGTGAAGGCTATAGCCTTCACCCCTTGTCCTATGTTAAATCCGGTCAGTCGTTTGTAAGCGGATCCGCAGAAGCGGTTTTTCTAAAGGAAAAGCATCGGTTGATTATAAGGGCTATGAATCCGTCGCCGGTTACGTTGCAGGCTGTGCCGAAACTATCCATTGCAATATATAGGGCTATCATCAGGGCTTGATCGGCTTCAGTGAAATTCAGCATGCTTGCCAAAAGCCCGAGGGATGCCATTATTGCACCTCCGGGCACGCCGGGTGCCGCTATGATTGAAATGCCGATCATGCAGATGAAGCCTGCAAACATTCCGGTGTCATAGGGGATTGCCTGCATTATCATCAGGGCAACGGCGCATGCCACAATCTTCATTGCGCTGCCCGACATATGGATGGTGGCACACAGTGGCACTACAAACCCCGCCGTGTCTTCGCTTACCCCCATTTTGACAGCCTGTCTCAATGTCACTGGGATTGTGGCTGCCGAAGATTGTGTGCCAAGGGCGGTGAAGTAAGCCGGGAGCATGGTATACAGGAGTTTGAAAGGATTGCGCTTCACAATTATGCCGGCGATCGCATATTGAAAGACCAAAAGAAAAATATGCATCGCAAAAATGATAAGAATGATTTTTACAAATGCGGAAAGAACCGTAGCAACTTGTCCCGATACGGTCATATTCAGGAATATTCCGAAGATATAGAGCGGGAGCAACGGGATAATCACTTTTGCTATAGTAAGGGCAACGATGTCTCTAAATTCATTCAGGCAATATTTGAGAGTGTCACCTTTTACATATGCGAGTGCGAGACCAAGCATGAATGCCAGAACGAGAGCACTCATAACTCCAAACAGGGCTGGCATTTCTATGGAGAAGTATGGTTGCAGATCATGGGCTTCGGCAATTTCACCGATTGTGCGCGGCTGGATAAGTCCCGGAAAGAATTTATCGCCAACGAAAAAACTCATGAGTCCTGCCAATACTGTAGATGCGTAGGCAAGGGCAGCGGTTGCAATTAGCATTTTTCCAGCCTTATTGCCAATATCCGCGATAGCGGGAGCTACAAATCCCAATATTATAAGAGGAATAAGAAATCCAAGGAATTGGCTGAATATGGCATTAAATGTAGCAAACACTCTTCCTGCCCATATAGGGAAGAACTGTCCAGCCAG
>JAIDJJ010000635.1 GCA_029052265.1 Muribaculaceae bacterium | reverse complement strand
GTGGCAGGTGAACCCCGACACCTATATAGTTAAATATAGGAAAGGGAGGAGATATTATACGCAATATCTTTATCCTTATTCCGGAAGATATGGCGACTGCAGCCTGATCACGGTAAACTGGCAACCCCTCTCCCCGTGGACATTGATTCCGCCGATCCAGTTGAATATAAATCTTTAATTTTGATAAGTTAATAAATTCTTTGCCTGTAGATGGGAAATATTTCTTGTCTGCAGGCAAAAATTTTAAATAAACTTTACATCTACAGGCTTGCTTCATTTTGCGGGATGGTAGATGAATAGGCTCATAAAAAGCAAACGGGTATTAAAAAGAGAAAATAAATATAAGGTATAGCCGTTGAAATTTCACTATTTTCATTTATATTTGCAGTATGGAAGCGGAAGATTTTGATATTCGCGACAGGCAGGTGCGCGATTCTGAGAGGGATGTGGAGAAAGCTCTGCGCCCTTTGTCGTTTGACGATTTCAGCGGTCAGGACAAGATAATTGAAAACCTCAGGGTTTTTGTAAAGGCAGCCCGCCTCCGTGGCGAGGCTCTTGACCATACGTTGCTTCATGGTCCCCCCGGACTTGGAAAGACCACACTTTCAAATATTGTGGCAAACGAATTGGGGGTCGGATTCAAAGTCACTTCAGGTCCTGTGCTTGACAAACCCGGAGATCTTGCCGGTATCCTTATGAGTCTTGAAGAGAATGACGTGCTTTTTATCGACGAGATCCACAGACTTCATCCGATAGTGGAAGAGTATCTTTATTCGGCGATGGAAGATTACAGGATAGACATACTTCTTGACAAAGGTCCCGGGGCTAAAAGTGTGCAGCTGACTCTCGCTCCGTTCACCCTTATAGGCGCCACCACCCGAAGCGGATTGCTCACATCTCCGCTCAGGGCGCGTTTCGGCATCAATTGCCATCTGGAATATTATGATCATTCTATTTTGAAAGGTATTGTGCGCCGTTCCGCCGGCTTGCTTCGCGTAGGGATTGGGGATGAAGCGGCGATGGAGATAGCGTTGAGAAGCCGCGGCACTCCACGTATCGCAAATGCGTTGTTGCGCAGGGTGCGGGATTTTGCAATGGTGAAGGGGAACGGCTTCATTGATATAGACATCTCCCGCCATGCGCTTGAGGCGCTGAATATAGACAGGTATGGGCTTGACGAGATCGACAACCGTATCCTGCTTACAATTATTGACAAATTCAACGGTGGTCCTGTCGGGTTGTCTACCATTGCCACGGCATTGGGAGAGGATTCCGGAACACTTGAGGAGGTGTATGAACCGTTCCTTATAAAAGAAGGTTTTCTAAAACGTACGCCGAGGGGAAGAGAGGCGACAGATCTTGCATACACCCATCTATGCAGACGGCGACCGAATATCCCCGGCAATCTCTTTGACGAATAATATTATGTCTGGAATAAAATCATTGGCTAAAGACACCGCTGTCTACGGGCTTAGCAGCATAGTGGGCAGGTTCTTAAACTGGTGTCTGGTCCCTCTTTATGTTTATTTATTCCCTTCGCAGGAATATGGTATTGTCACATATCTTTACGGAGTGACTGCAGTGGCGCTTGTGATCCTCAACTATGGAATGGAGACCGGTTTTTTCCGGTTTGCCAACCGGGAGAAAGAGCCGGAGACAGTCTACACCACTTCCCTGGTTTCCGTAGGGTTTACATCTTTGCTTTTCATATTTCTTTTGTCTTTCTTTCTGAAACCTGTATCCTCGGCGCTGACCCTTCCGCACCATCCGTTTTATGTGTGGATCATGGGGGTGACAGTGGCTCTTGACGCTTTTTCAAATCTCCCTTTTGCTTATCTGAGATATAAGAACAAGGCATGGCGTTTCGCAGGTAAAAAACTCCTTAACGTGGCGTTTAATATAGGTTTGAATCTTTTATTT
>JAIDJJ010000634.1 GCA_029052265.1 Muribaculaceae bacterium | reverse complement strand
AAAGTTAATTTTTTTTCATTTGATAAGGTGACTTCATATCCCACTCTTGGAATTTTTTCGATTCTTGTCACACTATTGAGAGAAATATGGTTTTTGTCAAGATATTTTTGAATCCCTGCATGAATCATTGACGAAGGTATCGCGCCAAAGTCGCCTCTCTCGACATCAATCCATTTCAAGTGTTCGTTTAATTTCATGCGAGTGCCGTTTTCAAAAGTCAGAGAATAATGGTCACCTCTTGGATCATCAATAGTTTGCCATACAAGGATTCTTTCTTCGGGAAAGATCTCTTGTGCAAAATCTATAAGCCCGGACGGCATATCGGCAGTATTCGTGGAAGCGAACGCTTTGTCCCAGAACGATGTGTCGTAAGTATTTACATTGCTCTCGAAGATTTCTTCAGGATTATGGTTCGCTCCGGGGACTATCGTGTAGGAATGCGCGATACCGAGAGAATCAAGCATATTGTGGAATCTGTCGGTAATATGGTTTCCGTTTTCATTGTAAAGTCTGTCGGCATCTCCTACTGTGAGACGTATATTCATTTTTGAACCGATGATTTCCCTGTTGTTCTGGCATGCGAATGTGGCGGGGTGCCATGCATTGAAATATATTTTGCTCAAAGGACTTGAGGTATCGCCGAATGTACATTGAAGCGCTCTTTCAAGAGGCTCTTCATCCCAATTGACAACCGCACCTGCCACGCTGCTGGCAGCTCCGAATATATCAGGATGTTTGAAAGCCAGCATAAGCGCTCCTCGTCCTCCCATTGAGAACCCTTCGATGCCGCGCCCTTCTTTTGACGGAACAGTCCGGAAGTGCGAATCGACATATGGTATCAGATCTTTTATCAGTACATCTTCTATGGGACCGGATGTTACTTTAGGATCCTTTACATTTGCATTTATATACCATCCGATAGGCAATGCTTGCGGAGAAACAATTATGACAGGCTGCATTTTTCCTGATCTGATCACCGGATCCACACGGTCTACAAGCCATCTGACCTCGCGCTGGTTCCCTGTGCCACCGTGCAGATAGTATATTACCGGAAATGATCTCAGGGAATCGGTGGAGTAGGAAGGGGGAAGATACACAAGACAACTTGCCTCAGTCGAATCTCCGCGTTGAGGAGAGGGGTAGGATACAAAGATACATCCGTCGGGAACCGCCTTGACAGGATCGATCCAGTCTGTCATTCCCGTGCGCATGCTCAACGAGTCGGCGCGTGACGGTTCGGATGCTGACATTTCCGCTGCTGAGAATAGAGAGATAAATGCGGCGAATGAATAAATAAAATTGGAATTAAATCTCATAATGGTACTTG
>JAIDJJ010000633.1 GCA_029052265.1 Muribaculaceae bacterium | reverse complement strand
AAGGAGCCGATTTTCAACTTCAACCTTGGGATTACATTTTTTTGTCAGACAATTTGAAAAATACCATGTACGCTTTTGATACTGAAGAAATGAAACCGTACTTTGAACTTGAAAATACGATATCCGGTGTTCTGGGACTGGCAACAAAACTTTATGGTTACACATTCAAGGAAAATAGGAATATCCCGGTTTACCACCCCGACGTCAAGACTTTTGAAGTGTTTGATAATGATGGCAGCATCTTGGGAGTGCTGTATGCAGATTTCTTTTATCGCAACGGGAAGTCTCCGGGCGCTTGGATGACCGAATTTCGCTCCGAAACAAAAGATGATGACGGAAACCGGAATTTACCTTTGATTTCAATTGTATGTAATTTCTCCAAACCGGTAGGGGATGAGCCTGTTTTGCTGACTCCAAAAGAAGTTGAAACATTCCTTCATGAATTTGGACATGCGTTGCACGGCTTATCATCGCAGGCAACATATGCATCTTTGAGCGGCACAAATGTATATCACGATTTTGTGGAATTATTCTCCCAATTCAATGAGAATTTTCTTACTGAACCTGAATTTCTTAATGGTTTTGCACGCCATTACAAAAACGGTCAAAAAATTCCGGAAGATCTCATTAACAGATTTTTGAAAGCTCAACGATATGGTGCGGCATATGCGTGCATACGCCAATTAGGGTTCGGATACCTCGACATGGCATATCACACTATCGAAAAACCTTTAGATGACGACATAAACGTCGAGATTTTTGAAAAAAACGCACAAGCTCCGGTCAGAACCTTTGATTCGGTTGACGGATGCTTGACTTCGCCATCTTTCGGACACATATTTTCGGGAGGATATGCAGCCGGATACTACGGATATAAATGGGCAGAGGTATTAGACGCTGATGCATTTGCCGAATTTAAGGAGCATGGCATATTTGATAAAGAAACAGCCGGGAAGTTCAAAAAGATGCTTCAGAGCGGTGGCACTGTAGATCCGATGCAACTCTATAAAACATTCAGAGGTAAAGAACCTTCGACTAAAGCGCTTCTTACCCGAGATGGAATTTTATAGCGCGCCACTGAATAATCAAGAAAGACATTAGCCTTAGAGTATGTTTACTTTTAGAAACTGTTTAAAATTTATTTTGTCTTGTCATTGAGGTCTTTGTCAACATCTTTATGATATTTATTCAGTCATT
>JAIDJJ010000632.1 GCA_029052265.1 Muribaculaceae bacterium | reverse complement strand
CCAGCTGTGCATTTGCACAGAAATTTGAGCCTGAGTGGACTGGAGAAGTCTGTATCTTGAAAATTGATGGTGATACAATTGCCATTCCTACTGAAAAATCAATTCCTCAAGTAAAAACTTCTGCTTCAGCAGGACGACTTCTCGTTGGCATAGGCAATGTTCGCAGAAAAGCAGTGATCAAGAATGGGAGATCTGCAACACAAATTCAACCTGCCGACGTTATTACGTTGGTAGTAAAATATAAAGACAATGATTCCGATCCGACATCTTTTATTCAAGTTGTAAAATTTGAAGAAAAGAAAAAAGAACGCAAAACAGAATTAGCCAATGAAAACTGGCTTGGAAACGTCTCGGAAGGGAACATGGAATTTATCAATTTTACTGGTAAGAAATATGGTAAATCTTCATATATTCTTTCATTCCCGGCAACCGAAGGGGAATATGGTGTACGTGTCTTAAATCCAAACGAAAAAGACGAGAAAGTCACAGTATTCTATTGTTTTGGCATTCACGATAATAACTAAAATTTAACACAATAATTAAACGCACGGGATACTCAATTCGCAAACGGAATTGGGTATCCCGTGCGTTTAATTAAATGTCAAGAAAATATATAGATTTAACTGTCTTGACCTGATAATATCTCCTGATATGGAAAATAAGTTGCTATTGATAATTGATCCTCAGATCGACTTTATAACCGGTACGCTGCCCGTTCCCGGAGCAGAGTTTGCCATGAACGCACTCTCCGAATATATGCGGATGAAAAGTCATGAATATGCCCATATAATTGTGACAGCAGACCGGCATCCGATGCGCCATTGCTCATTCAAGACTGAAGGAGGTGAATGGCCCGTACATTGTGTCTCCGATTCTGTCGGAGCAGCGATATGGGATGCTATAATGGATGAACTGCTGCATGTGGCTGACAAAACGACGGTTCTTCACAAAGGTGAAAATCCGGATACGGAAGAATATTCCATTTTCAAAAACAAGAATGCCTCCGAAAGAATCTTACATATAACCGATGAAAAAAATATCCGTCAGATCGACATCTGTGGTATTGCCGGAGACGTCTGTGTAGCCGATACAATCCGCGAC
>JAIDJJ010000631.1 GCA_029052265.1 Muribaculaceae bacterium | reverse complement strand
TATCCTTCAACACTTTGGCTGAGGGTTTGTTATGCCCTATAACATTTTTTCAATTTTAAATTTAAACAGTTTCTAAGCAAATCACAACTTAGTGCGTGACTTTATACCGGACTTTTTTGGTGTGATTCATAATGCAAAAATAATAAATTCTAAGCAAATTACAAATGTGTATGCGTTGATTATGCCCAAATTTCAGCTGTGTGGTTTGGGGAGGAGTATGTGAGGATTGTGGGTTTGCAATGTTGGTTGAGTGTGGATGCTGTGGGTTTTGTGGGGTGATTGAATCGCACAATTAAAATGATGTATTTGTTATATGTTGTATCAGTGTTTGTATGAAGGTGATTAATTGAAGTTGGTTGGTCTTTTCCTTTACCGGATTTTGTCTGATTTTCGGGGCGGTTTTGAAACTTGAATGGGTGGTTTGGTGTACTAAACCACCAAAGAAAGATTTAAAAACGATCGGAATGATGACGGGGGATTGGAAAAGAGGTCTTTAAGGTAAAATGATTCTATTAACCAATCTATGTAAATAGGTTAAACAATTTAGTTAAGTTATCATTAATGGAAATTATGGATAAGAAAGATATTTCGGATGTTAAGAGATGGGAAGGGCATCCTGCCGAGGATTACAGGGGATTGACGATGTATCAGGTAATGGTGGGGTCGTTTATTCATTCTGAAAACGGGGCTCAGGGTTATAGTGAGATGTGGGGCCCTGATAATGAAACTAAAGACGGTAATTTGCAGGGCGTTATTGAGGCTTTGCAACACATCCGATCATTAGGGGCAAATGCTGTATGGTTAACTCCGATATTCGATAGTACCGGTGCCGAGGGGGGTGAGAAACTACAGGCTTCAGGATATTTCGCAAAGAACTATTTTGCTATAGATCCCCATTTCGGTACGGAGGATGATCTTCATGAACTTGTGGATAAGGCTCATGAAATGGGTATGTACGTATTTCTTGACGGTGTTTTCGGACACCATGGCGGGGTTGACACACCTTCTCCCGAAGGACATTGCATAGATAGCACTTCTACTAAAAATGAAAGAGATGAGGAAGGGAATGTGAAGTATCCTGAATCTCTTGAGTATTTTAAAGAGGTAGCCACATATTGGATAGATAAATTTGAAATAGATGGCTGGCGTCTTGACCAGGCGTATCAACTTTGCCAGGACGGTCATAATTATTGGTGTGATATTCGTAAAGCTGTGCAGGATATTTGTGACCGTAGGCGAAGTGAAGGGAAAACATGGGGAGTCCTCGGGTATATGGTGGGGGAAGACTGGAGTGATGCCGGGGGAATAAGTGGAAGAGTGTGTAGAGACGGAGGTCTGGTAAGCGCATTTGATTTTGACGGGAAAGAATTGATCAGTGGTCCCATGTCGGATCTTTCCACCGGAGGATTGCAAAATGGTTGGGATGATGTGATAAGGATCTATTCAAAACCGACAGCAAGGGGATATGGTTCAGATGATATCCTGCCTAATCTTTTTCTTAGCAATCACGACGGATTCAGATTGGCAGATCATTTTTACGATGCTGAGAATGAAATCAATATTATGACAAGATATGCGATACTGGCAGGTTATCCGGGTCCGGTCACAATGTATTACGGGGATGAATTCGGAGATTTGAGCCGTGATGTGGAGGGGGCTCAGCCTGATAATGCCGCCCGCACATCGGGTCATCTTATCGCTGATGACGAACGGTCAGCGCATCTATATAATTATGTGGCAAAAGTAATGAACTTTAGAAAAGACAATCCTGCAATGTGGCGAGGTAATCAGGAATTCAACAGATATAAAAATGGAGAGACAGAGGTTTTGGTAGTAACTAAAACAGACCCGGACTCGGACAACAAGGTTGTCATGATATTTGCGGATAAAGACGCTACAGAGATAGTGCCCGGTGTCCCATACCCCGTAGAGGTGAAAGGTTATGTTCCTGAATTAATAAAAATCAGCTAATAGTAAAATAACAGAAGGACAAAAGGATATAAAACAGAAGGACAGAAGGACAAAAGGATATAAAACAGAAGGACAGAAGGACAAAAGGATATAAAACAGAAGGACAGAAGGACAAAAG
>JAIDJJ010000630.1 GCA_029052265.1 Muribaculaceae bacterium | reverse complement strand
CATTTATATTTCACATTCAGAAAAATATATTATTCTGCAGAACGCTCTTCGTTAAGAAGACGAATCATTTCAAGTGCACTCTTCGGAATACGTGTACCAGGACCAAAGATGGCTGCGACACCTGCCTTATAGAGGAAGTCATAGTCTTGAGCCGGGATAACACCACCTGCGGTAACCATAATGTCGGGGCGTCCGAGTTTTTCAAGTTCTGCGATAACTTGCGGTATGAGTGTTTTGTGACCTGCTGCAAGTGAAGATACTCCAAGGATATGAACGTCGTTCTCAACTGCCTGACGAGCTGCTTCGGCAGGAGTCTGGAACAATGGTCCCATATCTACGTCGAAGCCGCAGTCTGCATAACCGGTGGCAACAACCTTAGCGCCACGGTCGTGACCGTCCTGACCCATCTTGGCAATCATAATACGAGGCTGGCGCCCTTCTCTCTTGGCGAAATCGGCAACTGCCTTACGGGCTTCCTCAAATTCGGGATCACCCTTTTCTTCACTGCTGTACACTCCTGAAATTGTTTTGATGACTGCTTTATATCTTCCAACCACTGCTTCGCAAGCGTCAGAGATCTCACCGAGAGTGGCTCTCAGACCGGCAGCCTTGACAGCAAGATCAAGAAGATTCCCCTTGGAAGGATCTTTTACGCACTCTGTGATAGCTTCAAGAGCTTTCTTGACAGCCTCTTCATCACGATGAGCCTTGAGATCTTCAATACGGGCACATTGTTCTTTACGAACCTCAGTGTTGTCAACCTCGAGGATATCAATTGGATCTTCGTGGTCAAGACGATATTTGTTGATACCGACGATAGTCTGCTTGCCGGAGTCAATGCGGGCCTGCGTACGTGCGGCCGCCTCTTCGATCTTAAGTTTTGGAAGACCTGTTTCGATAGCTTTTGCCATGCCACCGAGTTTCTCGATTTCCTGGATGTGCTCCCAAGCTTTGTGTGCGATCTCGTTGGTGAGAGCCTCTACATAATAGCTACCACCCCATGGGTCAATCTGCTTGGTGACGTATGTTTCTTCCTGAATATAGATCTGAGTATTACGGGCTATGCGGGCAGAGAAATCCGTAGGTAGAGCTATAGCCTCGTCAAGAGCATTGGTGTGGAGAGACTGAGTATGACCGAGAACGGCACCCATGGCTTCAACACAAGTACGACCAACGTTATTGAAAGGATCCTGCTCTGTAAGGCTCCAACCGGAAGTCTGGCTGTGTGTGCGAAGTGCAAGAGACTTCGGATTTTTGGGATTGAATTGTTTAACAATCCTAGCCCAAAGCATACGAGCCGCACGCATTTTTGCAATTTCCATGAAATAGTTCATTGAAATTGCCCAGAAGAATGACAAACGGGGAGCGAAAGAGTCGATATCCATACCGGCGTTCACACCTGCGCGGAGATACTCAAGACCGTCTGCGAGCGTGTAAGCCAACTCAATATCAGCTGTTGCACCGGCTTCCTGCATGTGGTAGCCTGAAATAGAGATTGAGTTGAACTTAGGCATGTTCTTTGAGGTATACTCAAAGATATCGGCGATAATCTTCATTGAGAATGCCGGTGGATATATGTATGTGTTACGCACCATGAACTCCTTGAGGATGTCGTTCTGGATTGTGCCAGCCATTTCATCGAGCTTGGCTCCCTGTTCAAGACCGGCGTTGATATAAAACGCAAGAACCGGAAGTACCGCACCGTTCATTGTCATAGATACAGACATTTTGTTCAAAGGAATACCATCGAACAAAACTTTCATATCCTCGAGAGAACAGATTGATACACCTGCTTTACCAACGTCGCCAACAACACGTTCGTGGTTAGCGTCATAGCCACGGTGGGTAGGAAGGTCGAAAGCTACGGAAAGACCTTTCTGTCCGGAAGCAAGGTTACGACGATAGAATGCGTTAGACTCAGCTGCAGTGGAGAATCCGGCATACTGGCGGATTGTCCAGGGGCGCAGAGGATACATGGCACTGTAAGGACCTCTCAAAAATGGAGGTATGCCAGACACAAAGTCAAGGTGCTCAAGACCTTGGAGGTCTTCTTCTGTATATACCGGCTTAACGGGGATAAGCTCGGCGGTAATCCAGTCGGCTTCCTTGTTAACCGACACGGGAGCAGCTGAACGTTCAGCAACGGCTGCTTTTATATCTATTTCTTTGAAATTCGGTCTCATGTCAGTTGAGGAGTTTAGCGTTAAACTTAACGAGTGTGTCAAGCACGTTTACGCGAACATGGATAAATTCCTCGATGCCCTGGGCTTTGAGGTCTTCCATACATGCGGGTGCACCGGCAACTACAAACATTGCTCTGCCGTTGAGTTCTTTATATGCCTCAGGAGCGAACTCTGCGTATTCATCGTCGCTTGAGCATAGAAC
>JAIDJJ010000063.1 GCA_029052265.1 Muribaculaceae bacterium | reverse complement strand
GATCTCGTAAAAAGAATACCGGAGTATTATTGCCCACAAGATCCCAGTTGCCTTCATCAGTATAAAATTTAATCGCGAATCCACGGATATCTCTTTCTGCATCCGCCGCCCCTCTTTCCCCTGCCACAGTAGAAAATCTCACAAGACATGGTGTGTTTTTTCCGATGTGTGAAAATATGGATGCACGTGTATAATCTGAGATATCATTTGTGACTGTAAAAGATCCGAATGCGCCGGAGCCTTTGGCATGCATCCTTCTTTCCGGAATCACTTCCCTGTCGAAGTGTGCGAGCTTTTCTGTAAACCAAGGGTCCTGTAATGACACAGGACCTCTGACTCCGGCTGTCTGAACATTCTGATTGTCTGCGATAGGCCTGCCGTTTTCGGCGGTAAGTCTTTTGTTTCTCATAATAATTAAAAAGATTATTTAATATTTGGGTTAATTATTGCGTGTCCGACTAAATGAATTTGTTTAAACTTTTTACAAAGATTGCTATTATAGGAACGTTTGTTAAGACCTATTTCCCAATCTTCGGTCATCCTACCGGTCGCATTTGAATCCCTCATCAGTCGTTTAGTCCGCTAAACTTACCCTTCACGTTTCAAAATTGCCTCGAATATATGACAGAATTTTGGAAAATAAATAAGTTTAAACAACTCCAATATGTATGTTTACATCAATGTCGGAGACGACAATGGTTTGTGGTCTATTATCACTTTTTTGTAATATGACAGCAATAGTGTTGTCAAAGGCAACGCTATTATCATTCCTATAATTCCCAGAAGTGTGCCCCAGACAGAGAGCGACAGAAGAATGATAGCGGGATTCAGCCCCAATGATTTTCCCATGATCTTGGGGGTAAGAATGTAGTCGCATATACACTGGCTTACCACATATACGAGTCCACATTTCCCGATCATCGTCCAAAAGTCTACAGATCCGTCAAGCGACATGACAAGGCATATCGCCATTACAGGGATAAGTGTGATATATTGAAAATATGGGATCATGTATAGTATTCCGACTGTAACTCCCATCACTATTGCCATCGGTAATCCTATAATAGCGAATCCGATACAATAGAATACGGCTGCACACGAAGCTATTAGCAGTTGGCTTCTGAAGTATTTGTTCATACTGTCTTTCACGTCGGTTGCGATCTGCATGACTGCCGGTTTATATTTATTGGGAATCAACAGCTCAAATCCTGAACCCAGCTTGTCATAATCGATAAGTATGAAAATGACATAAACAAATGTCAGCAGCCATTCAAGGGAGTGCATCAACATTTCAATTACCGATGTCACAAATGATTCCCCTTTGTCGATAAGAATGGAATTTCTGCCGTTTTCAAATTGGGTGATTAATTCCGAGAGATTGTATTTTCGCTCGATTGCCTGAGTGATACTTTCAGGTACAAACGGTATGGTGACATTTTTGGTTGTGTTGTCTTTCACCATATCCATCATTTGGTTGATTTCGTCAGAGACAAGTGGCGTTATAAAATAAAGTACCAATACAATAATAAGAGTGACATCGAATATTGTCACAAAAACGGGCACTACCCTTCCTTTGCTCTTCAACAGCCGTTGATTAAATTCAACAAAAGGCTCCATTATATATGAAATCAGGCATGCAAGAAAAAAAGGAAGCAGCACGTTTTTAAGCACCCCCGTGAGCCATATGGCTCCTGCGGTGATGCCTAATGCGATCAGCATTCGTATGACACGATCAAATGTAAATGGTTTTGCCATGTGAATTATAGTTATCCGTTCGTGGAATATATAAATGTTAACAAGCGCGGACCTATTATGGTTGACCGCGCTTGTGCCGTATTGAAACTTTAAGAAACGTGCTCCAAATAATATGTATGCTATTTGCTCTGTTCGATCTTAAGGTCTGTCCCAAGGGCATCGTTGATTGTCTCGACCAGATCTTGTGCCGTACCTTCGTATTTTAGCGTGAGATAAAGTTCTTTGTCAGGAAGTCCGGATACTGTTACCCCGTATGTGGTTTCGATTTTCTCTACAACTTCTGACAACGGTGCGTCTATAAACTCAAGGCTTGCAAAATTAATGCCTGCCTCAACATCCGGACTTGAGACAGTTTCGATATTTTTATCTTCTTTATAGCCACTGCGATCCCGGAGGTCAAGTGTCATATATACGAATGCCGACGCTGCAAGAATCACACAAATGACGGATGCTGCTACGCATATTCGTTTCCAGTTGAAACCCTTTTTGCCAAAAATCCTGACCCATGCGTCATGACGTCTGAATGCCCCGCTTTCATAATGAGAGGCTACAAACTTTACGCTATTTTCAAATTTTACTTCATCCGTTTTCATTTTGTGTCTCTTATTT
>JAIDJJ010000629.1 GCA_029052265.1 Muribaculaceae bacterium | reverse complement strand
ATCCACTATTTACCAATAAATTTAGTTGCCCAATAAATTTAACCAAATTATCATGAATTCTTCAGATTTAATACAGGGTCACTCCTATTTGTTTAATGTTATTAAAGAATCATCCGGATGGAAATATTTCAAGGTAGCTACTTCTGACGGGAAAGAATTTTCATTGATGAAATTTAAATTTCAAATGAATCAACCCCTCCCCGATTCATTACGGTGTTATGTAAAATCAATGTATCCTGTGACACTTGGTCAGGACCTTAATCCAATAATAAATAAATTTTATGTCGAGGGCCACGAATATGATTTTATTGTAAAATCAGAAAGAAAAAGTTCTGATAAATATTATGAACTTGAAGATGAGCATGGTCTTTGTTTCAAACTTGTACAGGCACCGGTGTCACTTGCAAAAGGAATTAGTGTAAAATGTAGAGTTGTAAGAATATGTGGTGTGAATGTTGTCCTTAAATACGTTGGAAAGCTTTCTTATAAAATTTCTTTAGATTTTTACGATATTTCCAGATGGCTTGAAAATATTGGCATATATTCTCGGCATGAAACATACGAGCGTATTCTCGAATCAATACCCGAATTCGGAACTGCATTAGATATGTATGACAACGATGAGGCGATGTGGATTTTTGAGTTGTTGAGAGTATCAATCGCAAAAATGCCAGAATGGTTAATTGCGTGTAAAAACAATTTAAAGGCACTAAAACGGGTATGCGACGGGATTGATATGATCAAGAATATTGCATTGTACATCCTTGAAGAAAGTGATTATTTAAGAAACTGTAATCATGAACAACGTTCTCAACTTCAGTCGAGATTGTCACACAATGTAGAGCTTTGCAGCCAATATACTCAAGCCGGGCGTATGATCCTTGAAGGCACCCATACTAATTTTATAGATCGGATGTTTTCGCGTTTAAAAGAGGCTGGATATCTATACCATCCCTCAAAACAGTTCAGGATAATGATGACAATTCTGAAGCTGTGTCCGGAACTCATTAATTCTCGTATGGGAGAACTTTTTGAGGCTCTGCATAGTTGGGATATATCAAATTGGAGTATGGAACCATTCCGTCCGGCTCTTGTAGAGCAGCTACAAATTTTTATAAAGGAAAATGCAACAAAGGTAAATAATCTTCCTGCCAATGATTCCAGTGATGAGAACAAGACTATTATACGAATTGTCCTTGCTATAGCTGTGCAAAGACTTCTCGCAACAGATAAGGATAATATTGACCTGAATTTGAACAGGGCCATGCTATATCGCTATATTTCCTATCTAATTCCGGGCAGTATGAACGCTTTGCTAAATAAGAGTCTTGATTCATTATTGGGAATAGATTTTCCAAATGAGTATTCCTGGCATGATACGGACCAACCTACCCTTCTGCTCGTAAAATCTTCACATCCGAGTCCCGAAAGTGAGGGAAGAGATGTGATTACCAAAATATATTCCACTTCTAAAGCGGAGGTCAGATTGAAGTCTGACACGTTACAGATAATTGCAAAAGATGCAGAAGAAGATTCGACATCTGTACCTATGGGATTATTTGACTGGCCTGTCACATTAATTTCTCTTGCAGAGCCACTTCAGACTAAAAATATTAGAAAATCCAAGGACTTGAAAGTTTTCAAGCAAATGTGGGAAGATGTAGCATGGTCTATTTTTGGAGAAGATGTCGTACCCAAAGATGAAGTCTCTGAAAAGAGATTACCCTGTGATGGTGAAGAGGTGAAGATTATGATTGACGATGTCCGGATATTTGATAATTTGCCAGATAAGCAACGGCTCCAATTTCATTGTACAATTTGTGACGAGATGTTTAAAGGTGACGGATGGTTGCCTTGCGATACTCTTCATATGCTCGGTTGGCTTTCTTATAAGGATATACCGGGAAATTATGATGGTTCGATATCATTTTCTCAGAATAGAGATGGTCAACCATTATTGTATACTGCTAAAGCCTATAGGAAGCAATACGGTCTTCAGTTCAATATCAAGAACGAGGTAGATAATTTTCTATTGGAGAACTCCTCTTCTGATCAAGAACTGATAGGGATTGTAACTCATTATGATAATAAAAATGATGCATGGTTATGTCTGTCGATTATA
>JAIDJJ010000628.1 GCA_029052265.1 Muribaculaceae bacterium | reverse complement strand
CGGCTTCTCCAAATATTGAACTGTTAATGTTTGAGTTGCCAAGCTGACGGTGGTTAAAAATGATCGGCAGTTCCACAATTTTATAACCTTTGACATACGACTTGAATTTCATTTCAATTTGAAAGGCATAGCCTTTAAATTCAATTTTGTCAAGATTGATTGCTTCAAGCACCCTGCGGCGATAGCAGACGAATCCGGCTGTGGAGTCACGCAATTTCATGCGGGTCACGATCCTTACATATGCAGATGCGAAATAAGACATCAGAACTCTACCCATGGGCCAATTTACGACGTTGACACCGGTGATATATCTTGATCCTATCGCAACATCGGCGCAATCATCTTTACAAGCGTGATAAAGTCTGGTGAGATCATCGGGGTTATGAGAGAAGTCGGCGTCCATTTCAATGACATATCCGTAATCTCGCATGAGAGCCCATTTGAATCCATGAATATATGCTGTGCCCAAACCAAGTTTCCCTGCTCGTTGTTCAAGGAAAATTCTGCCGGGAAAATTTTCTGCAACTTTCATCACAGCCTGTGCCGTGCCGTCCGGAGAATTGTCGTCTATGACGAGCACGTCGAAGCCGTCAGGATATTTCATGACGGTCTCAAGTATTTTTGAAATATTCTCTATCTCGTTGTATGTCGGTATTATGACCAGTACGTCGCTCATGTCTGCTCAATTTATTGTGCAAAGTTAATCAATATCTGTTAAAAATATCGCATAGGTTTTACAAACTTTGTCGAAAATCAACGCCTGCAATTAATGCAGGCGTCAATGTCAGAAGATAATATTGTATTTTTTTAATATTGTCAAGGGATGATAAGATTCTTTCGCCATACGCAAACCTATATCTCCGGCATCATCTTCACGATTGATATAGCGTATCTCCGGATATTTTTCTGTCATTGCCTTGGCGAAGATGTGATTGATCATTTCATAACTTCCGACAACGTTTCTGGTAGCTTTCTCTACGTGAATGAAAAGTGTGTCGCCCTTGACATCGCCTATAGTATAGGCGCATACCCGGTTGTCTGCAAAGAGCAGCATCCCTTCCAGATGAGTGTTGCCCATTTCAATCATTTTTATAATATGACGCGACAGTTTGCGTTCCGCCACAGCCATTTCTGATGTGTCGCCCTCGTTGTCAAAAATATCCATAAAGTCTAATGCAAGAGATGCATTCCCGGAATTTAACCATTCTGTCCTGTACCCGGGATAATGAGCTTCAAACTGATGGATATGATTCCTTTTTTTGCTCATTTTTTTACCGGCAACACTTGCCAGTTGTTCGGCATCATACAGATAATCTCCCCAGTTTGTCAATTCTTCCACCATTATCGGGGACAGACTTTTCATTTCTTCCAATGCGTATTCGGGGATAGCTGAAAACTCAAGTTTCATGTTGTGATGTCCGCAATATTCTTTAAGGACTTCCACTGAATCCTTAAGGCTCATGGCTCCGATGGGAAGGGAAAATGCCGGAGTTTCGAGATTGTTTTCCACAACGCCCTTTATGAAGAGAGTATCGTTATATATAGTGTATTAATAATTAAAAAGATCCACCCACATAAGGATTCCTCCATAAGAAAAATCGGTGGTCCTTCCATTTTCTTGCTTTAGA
>JAIDJJ010000627.1 GCA_029052265.1 Muribaculaceae bacterium | reverse complement strand
TTCGGCAAGAACAGTGTTATCGAAAGGCTTCACAATGAAATCGGAAGCTCCGATCTTCATTCCCTCTACGGCAAGCGATACGTCGGCATAAGCTGTGAAAAGCACCACAGCGATTTCAGGCGCAATCCCCTTTATCTCGCGGAGCCAATAGAGACCCTCATTGCCACTATTGACCGTGGCACGGAAATTCATGTCGAGAAGCACCACCTGTGGTTTATGCTTCCTGATAAGCTGTGGTATAGACGAGGGGTCAGGGGTAGTGACCACCTCGTCTACTTTTGATTTCATCAGCAGCTTGACTGCTGAAAGTACATCCTTGTTATCATCAACCACAAGCAACGTTTTCATGATGCAAATATCGTAATTATTTTCGTCTTCCGCAAATTGATACGTGAAACTATAATTGTGTCTTCTCCACTATTTTCCCGTCAAAGAGATTTATCACTCGATGTGTGTAGGCGGCATCGTGTCGCGAGTGGGTTACCATCACGATTGTGGATCCCTCCCGGTTGAGTTCCGTGAGAAGCTCCATCACCTCCTTGCCGTTGACAGAATCCAGATTCCCTGTCGGCTCGTCTGCAAGTATCAGTTCCGGTCTCGTCACTACAGCCCTCGCGATAGCCGCACGCTGCTGCTGACCTCCCGACAACTGTTGCGGGAAATGTTTTGCACGGTGTAGGATATTCATTCGTTTGAGAGCCTCCTTAACCCGCTCTTTCCTTTCCTTTGCCCCTATATTGAGATAGCGAAGAGGAAGTTCCACATTCTCCTCGATGTTAAGTTCTTCTATCAGATTGAAATTCTGGAATACGAATCCTATCTTACCTTTACGGAATGACGTACGGTCTTTTTCCTTCAGGTTAGTCACGTCATTTCCGTTAAGCATATATTTACCGCCGGTAGGATTGTCAAGCAATCCCAAAATGTTCAGCAGGGTTGATTTTCCACAACCTGACGGACCCATGATCCCCACGAACTCCCCTTTTTCAATATTAAGGGATATCCCACGCAATGCCAATGTCTCGACTTCATCGGTACGGAATGTTTTTGTTAGATTATCTATCTGTATCATAATTATTTCCTTTTTATTTGTTATTCTAAATATGTTATTTAAGAGCATTTATCGGATTGGTATTTGCTGCCTTTGAACACTGGCTCACAACCGAAATGAAACATATCACAATTGCCAGGAATGCAGCAGATGCATATATCCACCAGTAAACATCAATCCGGTAGCTGAATTGCGCCAGCCAGTCATTCATCAGGTAATAGATGACCGGAATTGATATGACTGCAGCGATCACTACATAAATCATGAATGTACGGACGAGTTTTGTGAGCACCTCCATATTTGTGCCGCCCATCACTTTATGAACGGCTATGTCGAGCGAACGCTGGCGAACATAATATGTGCTCATTGCCATAAGTCCGAGCATCGATATCATGATTGCAATTAGCGCGAAAACCGTAAGGATTACCGACAATCGTTCCTGCTGGTCGAAATCATTCTCAATCTTCTGACTCATGTACGGCAATTCGAATGTAGAATCTGAAAGTTCTTTGGAATATACTTTTTCGAATACATCCCTCACCTGCTCAAGCGCCTGCTGCCTGTCACCCTTTATTTTTATAAGGACATTCCATGGTGTAAAATTTTCAAACGGTTTCCGGATGTAGACCATAACCGGATGCTGCTCAGTAAGAACATTGCCAATTTTGAAATCCTCCAATATACCCGCTATAGGATATTGACTGCCTGAGAACATGAAATCTGTGGCATCTTCGTTGAGTCCGAGCTCATTGATTGCCTGCATATTTATGAAAGGCTTGGATTCAGAGGCTAACCTATTGTCTTTTTTCAGTTTCAATCCAAGAATATCCATAAAAACAGTATCAGAAATGAATTGCTGAAATGATACTGTACGACCATCATGAGTAAAGGTCAGGTTATTTCCTCTGCTGTAGGGATATCCGCATGTAAAGCTTACCTTTTCCACGCAAGGCAGTTTCAGCAGTTCCTCCCTGAACAACCCACCGTCATGTATTTTGTCTTCAGTATATGGGAAAGAAATATCAATTATATCCTCATGATTGTAACCGAGAGGCGCATTTATGAGATGCCGCACCTGAAGATACATTGTAATGGCACAGGCTATCATCACGATAGTGGCGACATTCTGTATAACAATAAACATTTTCCCGAATATCATGTTTGACTTTCTCTTGAAAGCACCCTTCACCGCCTCGACAGGTTTCATG
>JAIDJJ010000626.1 GCA_029052265.1 Muribaculaceae bacterium | reverse complement strand
CCGGCGGACAGCATGATTTTCCAAAAAAAATATAATGAGATATCAATGGTCTTTTATGAAAACAACATAAAAGACCAAACATCTTTTCCACGAAATATGGTAAGCCGCGTTAAGCGTAAACAATCGGAAATAATCTCAATTGACTGTAAGGGATTTGCCGACAGCATACCGGCTTGGCTAAGATCTGGAGAAGAATTATACTCTTCGTTCAACAAAGCCTATAAATCCAAGAAACGAAAACGATATCTGTTATTAAGTTCCGGATTAGGCGATATCCCACTTAAAGACATTCCCGGACTTGAACAATTCGACAGAATAATTTTACATTCTTCAATACGGAAAAAGAAGGAGAAGGCTCTGCTTGAAGAAGCTCGCAAACTGGGACTCTCCAATATGCATTCATTACGGTTAGATGGTCCTCTTGAGGTAGATTTATAGATAGGCGGACGAGACCTGCCGATTATTTCCGGCAGGTCTCGTCCGTCTAAAAAGATGTCTACAATTGATAGATATCTGATTCTAAGGATGCGTCCTAAAAAGCTATACGTCCTTTCTGAGCCTGTTCCACCATTTTTTTCCCCGGCAAAAGATAGATCTCAAGTCTGCGGTTCTTATCTCTATTATCCATAGAATCATTTGGGCGAAGAGGCATGTCATCGCCTAATGAATAGGAAAAAAGATAGCGGGTGTCCGACCCGGATTCTTCAAACCAATCGAAAACCGCATTCACTCTATCGGTAGTCAATTGTTCCCGGTAAGATTCCGAACCGGTATTATCAGTATGCATCACCAACATCACCCTGTACATATCCGGCTCCTTAAGATATCGCTTTATTGGAGCAAGATAGTCGGATGCTTCCTTTCTAAGCTCGGTCATGTTGGGAGCGAACAACAGATGGGCAGGAATTGTCACAAGAAGCACTTCTTTATTGCGATATGCCTCTACAGTACATTCGGTTTTAGGATTATATTTGCCATTTAGAAGGCGGGTCTTTCCCTCTTTTGTCTGGAATTTCTGAATTAATTCCGACGTGTTCTTGACATCGACAGAGTTTAGCATCTCAATAAAATCCATTTTATCAAGCTCCTCTATTCTTCCCCCTTCAACAGCCTCCACCTTCTTAGGCGACGCACCTATTGCCGGCATTGCGGTAATTAAAAGAATTGAAATTACCGCAAACCTTTTAAATAAAATCTTCAAGAGATTCTTCATAATCCAATTCAGCCTTTACAAGCAGTTCCACATCTTTAGGATCAATGATAAGCTCTTTATCGTTTTTGATCTCTTTCTTCACATATTTGGTAAGATCATCCACATCAAGCTGCTCCTCTTCCGTCTCCATATCATTGAGAGAAAGAAAGCCCTTTTTCTCATAATAATCCCATATGATATCCACGACACAAAGGATGTCGTCGTCTTCATATTTATCACTTACAGACTGAGGTAATTCTGCCCTTATGAACTTCACGGCATTATCCTCATCAAATGCATATTGATTGTTTTCCATACTCAACCCTTTTTATTTAAATCGAGCAGACCTTCCGGAAGGCTCATCTTTACTATTCTATTGTCATCATCTATTTCAATGATAAATTCCTCTGCCACGGGAATAAACAATTCCTCTCCATTATCCCCGGACACCACAAACAACAGGTTATCGGTAGAAGAATCAACCGATTCTATTTCTCCTACAATGCGGTCGCTCTCAATATCAAGAACGTGATACCCTACCATATCATCGTCATCAAGCATCTCACATTCTTCAACCTGAAGGAAGGAAGCAAGCTCCCCCTTTATGCCATAAAGAGTTTTATTGACAAACGGTCTTGCCTCTTCTTCAGAATCTATGCCGTCAAGTTTTATAAGATACGACGTAGAACCTTTCGGTCGCACAGAAGAAGCAAAAAACGGGACATAAATTCCATCAACATCCACAACGACAGCATTACCACTCTCTATATACATTGGATCAATATCCAGAATGGCATTCAGCTCCCCTTTCAATGCATGCGTTTTCTGAAATTTCCCTATGGACTTTATTTCATTTTCAGCAATCATTGTCACTTCTCATGATATGTGCGCCGAGTTGATTAAGACGTTCATCGATCTTTTCATATCATCGGTCAATCTGATTTATATTCTGAATCCGGCTTGTACCTTTTGCTCCAAGAGCGGCAATAAGCATAGCTATACCCGCCCTTATGTCGGGAGACACCATATTCGTGGAATGAAGACAATGGAATTTGCCGGCTCCGATCACTGCTGCCCGATGCGGATCACAAAGTATTATCTTTCCTCCCCTGTCGATCAGTTTATCCAACAAAAACAATCG
>JAIDJJ010000625.1 GCA_029052265.1 Muribaculaceae bacterium | reverse complement strand
TATTAAATAATCCATTAAAACTATATTTTTATGGCGGTAAATAAAATAAATGGTTTGATGACGAATGCCAAAGATTATGTTATCATAGTCTTGGGTCTTTGTCTTTATGCTGTGGGTTTCACTGCATTTATTCTTCCCCATGGAATTGTCATAGGGGGTCTCTCTGGTGTGGGCACGCTGGTCTATTTCGCAACAGGTGGTTCAATACCTGTGGCTGTGACGCAATACGCATGCAATCTGATTTTGCTAACAATGGCATACCGGCTTGTGGGCAAGACTTTCGTGATGCGAACGATTTTTGGAGCCACTGTCATATCTCTTGCAATAGGGGTGCTTGAAAGTATCTTTATGGGGCTTGGACATCCGATAATCGCAGACATCTCGATGAGTGCAATTCTTGGTGCCATATTATGCGGACTCGGGGTTGGAATCGTGTTTGTGCATAACGGTTCGTCGGGAGGCACCGACATTGTTGTAGCAATGGTGTCGAAAGTCAGCAACGTAAGCATAGGGCGGACAATGATATTCACGGATTTCCTGATAGTGTCATGCTCAATCTTTCTTCCGTTTGACGGAACTCTTGCGGAAAGGCTTAATGTAAAAGTTCCCTTGATAGTATACGGACTTGTTGTGACCTTTGTCCTTGCCTATATGACAGACATGGTGATCAACACCAACCGTCAGGCTACCCAATTTGTCATATTCTCAAGAAAATGGGCGGAAATTGCAGATAAGATCAATCAGGAGGCTCATCGTGGAGTTACAGTAATGGATGCGACTGGATGGTACTCCAAGCAGGAGGTTAAAGTGCTGATGGTGTGGTGCCGAAAGATAGAAAGCGTAACTATTTTCAGAATTGTCAAGGCTATAGATGACAATGCATTTATATCTCAGGCAAATGTCAACGGGGTTTATGGAAAGGGTTTTGACACGATGAGAGTCAAGATGAAGAAAAATCCGGCAGATATCCCTATGGGTGATAAAGAAAACAAATCACTGGTGTGATATTTGGAAATTGCGTTCCATCCATCTACGAAACGACCCGGACTTAGGTGTTATCACCTTCAGCCCGGGTCTCGAGTTATGTAAGCCGGAAAAATATCGTTGTTACATTTCTTTTATTATAAATCGTTGTTGACATTGTAGACTTCGCGCAACATGTCGCTTATGGAATCTTTGTTGTGAAGAGACACGTCTCCATGGGTCATCAGGAGCAGTTTTACCGGCTTCTGACCTTTTCCGTAAGGAGGCTGTATGTATTCAAATTCTTGCCTGATCCGGAATCCGTTTCGTTCATAAAATTTTATTCTTCTTTCCGCTTCGGGGGTCTCAGGGGGTTCGACCTCAATTAAAACGTCATTGCAGACGGTTTTGAAAAGATGGTGCAACATTTTTGTCCCGATATTTCTGCCCCTGTTTTCAGGATCAACCGCAAAATGTTCGATGTATGTATATCCTTCAAAAATCCAATAGGATAAGAATCCAAGAAAAAGATTACCGTCTTTGACGGTAAAGGCATGAAATTTACCGCCTTTCATTTCAATGAAATTGGCGAGGTGTTTTTCATCTTCATAATGTCTCCTTTCGTCCGGAGGAAAGGAGCTGTTGTACAATTTTAGAAAAGATGGATAATCCTCCATTTTCAGATTAACAAATTCCATATGGTATTATTTTGATTAAGAATTTATCTCCAAAAAATCCGTAACCCTGTTTTTTATTAACAATAAAGTTCACTCATTGTTGTACAACCATGCATGAGAGTGTCTGAAAAATTCAATAAAGCCGCTTTCTTTCAAAATACCCACTGCATGACTTATACCCGGTTTTGAATATCCCATTTGCAGGGCAAGATCA
>JAIDJJ010000624.1 GCA_029052265.1 Muribaculaceae bacterium | reverse complement strand
GGTCAGGACCATAAACGCGGGTGAGTTTCACAAAGTTGTCGATTGGAGCCATCTCCAGCCCGTTTCTGATCTTGATTTGCTTGAGAGTTTCCGGGGAGACACGTGCATCAGGAGCTGCCTGCATCATCACACGGTAGAGCTTGCCGTAGCTGTTGAAGTTGGAGATATACATACCTCCGTAATATCCCTGAAGGGCGGATAGCACGGCATTTTGTGTGAGCCCAGCCTGTTTCACCTTCGCCACATCTATCTCAACCATATATTGCGGGAATGTCGGGTTGAAGTTGGAGTAAGCCATCTGTATTGCGGGATCGGCATTCAAGGCGGCGATAAATGTCTGGTATACCTGGAAGAACTTGTCAAGGTCACCACCGGTGCGGTCCTGAAGCTTGATCTCGAAACCGTTTGTAGCAGAATAACCTGAGATCATAGGCGGCTGGAAGAACATTACACGGGCATCCTTGACAGCACCGGTCTTCATAAACAGCTGACCGAGAATGGCATTTGCGCTTTCTGTCTCTTCGTCACGTTCATCCCATGGTTTCAGCTTGATAATGAACGAGCCATAAGTGTTGCCTTGACCGCCCACGAAGCTATAGCCGGTGATAGCGGTGCGGCTTTGCACGGCAGGGATAGATCCGATTATGCTGTCCACCTCGTTCATGATAGCCTGCGTACGCTCCTGAGAAGTGGCGGGTGGAAGAGTCACAGCACCCATTATGGTACCGGTGTCTTCTGTGGGGACAAGGGCTGTCGGGGTTATAGCCATGAGCCATACGAGCACAGCCACAGATGCTGCTACAAGACCGAATGAAGTGATCTTGTGGTTGGAACACCATTTTACAAGCTTGTGATATGCGGAGAGGAGCTTGTCAAAAGACCTGTTGAATGCGTCGATAAACGCACGGGTAAACAGACCGATGAGGGCAATTACTGCAACGATTACAGCAATGCAGCTCAGGGCGACATTTTCAAAAGTATACCATCCGAGATCGAGGAATACGATAGCGGCAAAAAGGAAAATGAATGTGACAATCGGAGGGAACGAGAAGCGTTTCTTATAAGCCGATGCCATTGTCTTGGCGGCTTC
>JAIDJJ010000623.1 GCA_029052265.1 Muribaculaceae bacterium | reverse complement strand
GTCATTGAGTTCTTTGTCAGCATCTTTATGATATTTATTCAGTCATTATGGAACCCCATAACTTCTTCATAAGGTACGAGCTCTAAACAATTTCAATCTATCCATTTTTTCGATTTTTGAAATTATGTGATAAAATAGTGTAAGTTTTTACTTTTTTATCATATTAACTTTGCAACCGAAAGTATGAAAGACGATTGAAATATGTTGACACGACCTCTAATTCAATCTAATTTCCCTATCAAGACCTATAACTCACCATGTCAATATCTAAGACCAAAGTGAACCTGTCAAAGCAACATGAAAAAATGAAAAGCAAACTCACATATGGTTTTGTCGTCCTTTCCGGTTTGCTGCTTGCCGGCGGAATGGTGTCGCAGGGCGAGACAGATGCCGATAAGGACAAGGGGGCGACACCGGTCATCAAATATGCCCGGGCATTTGATGCACAGACCAAAAGTTCTCCCATAGTTAGCGCACCATTGGGCTCACGCCTTGAATTTGTAGGTGACAATCTCGGAGATGTGCAACAGATATGGTTCAACGACCAGAAAGCCGAACTCAAACACTCAACCATTAAAAGCCATTCAATTATTGTTGACATACCTGACTCCACTCCTGGAGAAATGACCAATATTGTCCGTTTCATCACATCTAAAGGGACAATGGTGGATTACCCTTTCAAGGTCTCTGTTCCCGCCCCAAGAGTAGATGCCATGACGTGTAGATATGCGGATGCCAGACTGGTTGTGATTATCTCAGGAGCCTATTTCGCCGATGACCCCAATGCTCCTCTTACAGTGACTTTCGCTGACAACATATCTGCAACTATCAGAAACATTTCTCAGGATGCTCTTGTGGTTGAAGTGCCTGACGGCGCCAAGGAGGGAGCGGTGAGAGTGACATCTGTCTATGGATCGGGAGAAAGCTCTTTCCACTATCTTGACACCAACAACATGATGTCGGGATTTGAAGGGATTACAGATCTCAGCATTAACCGACCATCTATTGATTATCAACGCAACCATCAAATTTTAAATAATGAATAATGTTAATTTCATGAATAGGTTAATCGTTCCTGCCGTTGCCGCGTGCCTCTTAATCGGAGGCTCCGGCTGTGGCAGCAAGACTCAGACTCAGGAAGAACCTGTAAAAACTCCGGCTGAAACACTGAAAGAAAAACTCTCTGCAACCGTAGAAGAAAAAAAGGTGATGTTCGGGCATCATGATGATCCCGTATATGGTCACAACTGGAACGGCGAAGGCACATCGGATATGCTCGCGGCTGCCGGTGCCTATCCAGCCGTGATGAGTTGGGACCTGGGGGCATTAGAACTCGGGAAACCCGCAAATCTTGACGGGGTGCCGTTCGATTCAATACGCAGCCATGCCATGGCGCAGGATGCACGCGGAGGGATCAACACTTTCAGCTGGCATCTATATCATCCCCTGTCGGGTGCCGACAGCTGGGACACATCCGATTCTCTCGCGGTCAGCAAAATGGTGAACACCCCTGAAGGGAAAGAGGCTTATCTCAAGCAGCTTGACCTCGTGGCTGATTTCTTTCTTTCCCTCAAAGACAAAGATGGCGATCGCATCGGCGTGATTTTCCGTCCCTGGCACGAACACACCGGAAGCTGGTTCTGGTGGGGCACTGACAACTGTTCGACGGAAGATTATAAGGCGCTTTGGACAATTATGCACGAAAAATTTGACGAGCGCGGTGTCGACAATGTGGTGTGGGCATACTCCCCCGACCGCTGCGACTCTGCCGAAAAATATATGGCACGCTATCCGGGCGATGAATTTGTGGATATTCTCGGCGCCGATATCTATCACTTCAATGGAGCGGAAGGGACAGATGCCTATAAGAAGGCTGCAGGAAAAACTTTGGAAATCGCCACATCAGAGGCGAAAAAACGCGGCAAAATTGCCGCTTTCACCGAAACGGGACTGGAATCAGTCACTATCGATGATTGGTATACGTCCATTCTCCTCCCCATTTTGAAATCGTATCCCATCGCCTACGTGACCGTATGGCGCAATGCGCACGACAAACCTGAGCATTTCTATGTCCCATATCCGGGACACCCTGCGGAAAACAACTTCCGCGAATTTTGTGCCAACCCTTCAATCAAAGTAATAAAACAATAATCATGGATATTTTCAACATTCGCAAAAACCGAATTCTCGCTGACTACCAGCGACTAATCACTCGTCAGAACCTACCTCTTGAAGGTAACGGCGTCTACACTCGCTATGCAAATCCCATTATCACTGCGGAAATGGTGCCCCCCTTTTGGAAATATGACTTCAATCCCGCTACAAATCCTTATTTCATGGAGCGTATCGGAGTGAACGCCACCCTGAACTCCGGTGCTATCAAATGGAACGGGAAATATGTGCTTATGGTACGCATGGAGGGCTACGACCGAAAATCATTTTTCGCGATTGCCGAAAGTCCAAACGGAATCGACAATTTCGTGTTCCGCGACCATCCTGTCACAATGCCGGAAGATAAAATTCCCGGCACAAACATATACGACATGCGTCTCACAGCACATGAAGACGGATATGTCTACGGGCTTTTCTGCGTCGAACGTCATGACGACCGTTTTCCAGGCGATCTTTCCGCAGCTACCGCCTCTTGCGGAATAGCACGCACTAAAGATCTTGAGAACTGGGAACGTCTCCCTGATCTTGTCAGCAAAAGCCAGCAGCGTAACGTGGTGCTTCATCCGGAATTTGTAAACGGGAAATATGCACTTTACACGCGTCCGCAAGACGGATTTATCGACACCGGCAGCGGTGGTGGCATCGGATGGGCTTTAATAGATGATATCACTAAAGCGGAAGTGAAAGAAGAGATTATTATTGATCCACGTTATTATCATACTATCAAGGAAGTGAAAAACGGGGAAGGTCCGGCACCTATCAAGACCCCGAAAGGATGGCTGCACCTCGCTCACGGAGTAAGGGGATGCGCCTCCGGTCTGCGTTACGTGCTATATCTTTACATGACTTCCCTTGAGGAGCCTTGGAAAAAGATCGCCTCTCCCGGCGGATATTTCATGGCGCCTGTGGGTGAAGAATACATGGGAGATGTGATGAACGTGCTATTCTCCAACGGCTGGATCGCTGACGAAGACGGGAAGGTGTTCATCTACTACGCATCTTCTGACACCCGCATGCATGTGGCGACATCCACAATCGACCAACTGGTAGACTACTGCCTCCACACTCCGGAAGACAGACTCACTACCGGGGAATCTGTCAAGACACTCAACACACTAATAGATTCCAATCTCGCGTTAGGAGTAAAATAAGATAGAATATTCAGGGATTACGGTCAAGCAGCTCTCTCAGGCTGCTTGACCTCCTTAACCATAAATCTGACCCATCATCACCAAAATGAAAAATCTCACACGAAAAATAGGTTATGGATTCGGCGACATGGCTTCGTCGATGTTCTGGAAGATATTCAGCTACTATCTTCCCTTCTTTTATTCCAACATCTTCGGACTCTCTCTCATCGATGCCGGAATCCTGGTGATGGTGACCCGCATCTGGGATGCAGTTTCTGACCCGATGATGGGGATAATAGCAGACCGTACCGACACTCGGATGGGAAAATATCGTCCTTATCTTCTTTGGTTTGCGGCACCATTCGCCATCTGCGGAATATTGCTTTTCACGACTCCGGATTTCTCTTATGCCGGAAAACTTATCTGGGCATACGTCACTTATGTGCTCATGATGACTGTATATACCGGCATAAACGTCCCTTACGGGGCGATGCTGGGTGTGATAACCGACAGTCCGAAAGAAAAGACGGTCTTCTCCTCCTTCCGTATGCTTTTCGCCTATGCCGGTTCTTTCATCGCCCTCGCTGCCTGGGAACCGCTCTGCTCTCTGTTTGAATCATCCATGGGAATTTCTCCGGCTTCAAGCTGGCAGATGGCTATGGTGGTCATCGCGGCTGCATGCCTCATCCTTTTTATTGTCTGCTTCTCAATGACAAGAGAGGTGGTTAAAACCAAAAGTCAGGTAAGTGTAGGCAACGATTTCAAGGCTCTTCTGAAAAACAATCCGTGGTGGATATTGATAGGGGCTGCATTGTGTTTCAACCTCTTCAACACCGTCAGAGGGGCGACCGTGGCATATTTCTTCGCCGATGTGATAGGTGCTGATGCAAATATGTGGCTCTTCGGTCTGTCAGTATTGTTCTACTCCGGTCTGTTCCTCAGCATCGGGGAAATAGCCAATATGGCAGGGGTTGCACTCGCTGTCCCCATTGTCGCCCGTATCGGGAAAAAACCTACCTTCATATTGGTTAATATATGTCTGGTCGTACTCAGCATCGCCTTCTTCTTCATGCCTATAAATCCTGTAGGGTTCTTCATGATGCTTGTATGCCAGATATTTATATCTGTGCTCACCGGCATAATGTCTCCTTTGGTATGGGCTATGTATGCCGATGTCGCCGATTATTCCGAACATCGCTTCCATACCGCCTCAACCGGTCTCATATTCAGTTCATCATCAATGGCTCAAAAATTCGGAGGCGCCATAGGAGGTGCAGCTGTGCTTTGGTTGCTCAGCGCATGCGGATATGTGGCGCAGAGTGGGGAAGGATTTTCCGAAAGTGTCATGCAGCCGCAGGGTGCCATCAACTGCCTGTGGGCTTTGATGAGCTTTATCCCAGCCTGTGTGGCGTTGATAGCAGCAATTGTGATGTATTTTTATCCCCTGACAACTGATAAAGTCACATCTATTGCTGAAGAGTTGCGCATTCGCCGCAACAGTGAAGCTGCCGATATAGCTGAAAACTTTAACGAAATCAACGCTTGATATGAATCATACAGAAAGAATAAATTTCGCTGACGAACTTATCGCCAATCTCAATGAAAACGTACTTCCATAT
>JAIDJJ010000622.1 GCA_029052265.1 Muribaculaceae bacterium | reverse complement strand
TTCGCGTGTAGAATAGGAGATGTCTACGTCGTGGTCGAAGATCCGGAATGCAAAAGTGACCTGAGCACGTTCCAGGTCAGATATTATGCTCTTAGGTTGGAATCCGCTTTCTGACGGGCGCATACGAGGAAAGTTGACCGAATAGCGGCTTCTCCAGTATTTTTTCTGGAGATAGCGTAGATGGCGAGCCATCATGACAATGTCTCCCCTCCAGTCTTCCAGACCGAGAAGGGCTCCCATACCGATTTTATGCACCCCCGCTTCGCCCATACGGTCGTAGCCGTTCAGACGCCAGTCGAAATGACTCTTCATCCCCTTCGGATGGTATTTCTTGTATGCCTCGCGGTGGTAGGTTTCCTGGAAGCATACCACACCGTTGAGTCCGGAACGGGTTAGACGCTCATAGTCGGCGGCGCGCATCGGTTGCACTTCTATGGTGAGGTTGTGGAAATATGGGCGGCATGTGTGTAGCACGTTTTCCAGATACTCCACACCGCATAGAGATGGGTATTCTCCGGACACTATAAGAAGGTTTTCAAAGGGACCGAGTTTCCGGATAGCCTTGCATTCCTCTTCAATCTGTTCCATTGTAAGGATGGTGCGGGCGAAAGGATTGTCATGGTTAAAACCGCAGTAAACGCACTTGTTCGTGCAGGCGTTACCGACATATAAAGGTATATATAAGGAGATGGTCTTGCCAAACCGTTCGCTTGTGAAAAGATTGCTGAGTGCCGCCATCTCTTCCAGCCGGGAGGATGCTGCCGGAGAGATGAGGACAGCAAACTCTTCAGGGGTGAGCATTTTCTTGCCGGCTCTCGCTTTGGCAAGGACCGCCTCAACCTGAGCGGGGGTGGCATTTTCCACCATCGTTATAGTGTCATCCCAGTCATATGAGTCGATTATATCTGCAAATCCATGCCCGAAGATTGCATCCGGAGTTGGGTCGGATTTCATTGTTCTTTGCATGATTCAGCGATATTCTGAGATATTCTCATGGCGCAGAAGTTGGGTCCGCACATAGTGCAGAATCTGTCGTCGGCGTCTGGAGCCTCTCTTCGTGATTCAAGATAGTAGCGTTTTGCCTTTTCAGGATCGAGGGAGAGATTGAACTGATCTTTCCAACGGAATTCGTAACGTGCCTTGCTGAGGGCATCGTCTCTTACATTAGCCCCCGGGAACCCTTTTGCAAGATCGGCGGCGTGTGCGGCAATCTTATAAGCAATGACACCTTCGCGGACATCGTTGAGATCGGGCAGGGACAGATGCTCTTTTGGAGTGACATAGCATATCATTGCGGTACCAAGGTTTGAAATGATGGCTGCACCTATGGCGGATGTTATGTGGTCGTAACCGGGAGCGATGTCAGTGGTGAGGGGACCGAGAGTATAGAAAGGTGCCTCATGGCAAGCAGACGCCTGCTTTTCCATATTTTCCCTGATCTTATGCATCGGAACGTGTCCGGGACCTTCAATCAGCACTTGCACGTCATGACGCCATGCGATTTCGGTGAGTCTTCCGAGCACTTCCAGTTCAAGGAACTGGGCGCGGTCGTTGGCATCGTGGGTTGAGCCGGGCCGCATGCCGTCGCCGAGAGACACCGCCACGTCATACTTGTTCAGGATCTCGCATATTTCCTCGAAGTGAGTGTAGAGGAAGCTTTCCTGATTGTGTTCCACACACCATTGCACCATGATGGATCCTCCGCGAGACACACATCCGGTGAGTCGTTGTTCCACAAGCCTGGCGTGTTCGCGAAGCACTCCGGCGTGGATTGTGAAATAGTCCACACCTTGTTCGCACTGCTCAATGAGCGTGTCGCGGTAAATCTCCCAAGTGAGTTTCTTCACATCACCGTTGACCTTTTCAAGCGCCTGATATATAGGAACCGTGCCAACCGGAACAGGGCAATTCCTGATTATCCATTCGCGGGTCTCGTGTATATTGTTGCCGGTAGAAAGGTCCATAAGGGTGTCGCCGCCCCAATAGCAGCTCCATACAGCTTTTGAAACCTCCTCCCCGATACCGGAAGAAAGAGCGGAATTGCCGATATTGGTGTTCAGTTTTACGGAAAAAGCTTTGCCGATAATCATTGGTTCGGCTTCCGGATGATTGATATTGGCAGCTATGATAGCGCGTCCGGCAGCGATTTCATCGCGCACAAGTTCCGGAGTGATGTGAGACTTAATGCCCCGTTTGTCATTGTCCAGGTTTTCACGTATAGCCACGTATTCCATTTCCGGGGTTATGATCCCTTGTTTTGCGTAGTGCATCTGGGTCACACAGGCACCGTCTTTCGCTTTTCGCGGGCGATGAGATACCGGAAACCGTATGCCGTCGAGAGAGGGGTCATCGCGGCGAGCCTTTCCATATTCGCTTGTGATGTCGTCAAGCACGACAGTATCGTCGCGTTGTTCTATCCATTCCTCCCTGAGACGTGGGAGCCCGCGATTGATGTCGATTTCTATTTCAGGGTCTGTAAACGGTCCGCTGGTGTCGTAGACAGTTACGGGAGGGTTTGGCGATTCCACTCTTTTGCCGTTTTCTATGGTGACGGTAGGGTATTGGTGAATCTCCCTCATGGCAACTCTGACAGGATGCAGTTTTCCATCCACGTATATCTTGCGGGAGTTGGGATACGAGGAGACATTGATGTTCTGAATGTTCATTGTTGTGTAATGATGTGTTTTAATATAAGAAACTGTTATCCGAGGAATGATGTCAGCGGAGATGTGGCGACTGCATGAGAGGAAACCGCGCCAAGTCCGGCATTGAAAGCTTCCCTTCCGGCTATAACAGCCATGCGGAAAGCGTCTGCCATCATCACGGGATCGCCAGCGACAGCAATCGCCGTATTGACCAACACGGCATCGGCTCCCATTTCCATAGCGTCGGCGGCATGAGAAGGTGCGCCAAGACCCGCGTCTACGATTACGGGAAGATTGCTCTGTTCGATTATTATTTCAAGCAAGTCGCGGGTGACAATACCTTTATTAGTGCCGATCGGTGCGGCGAGGGGCATGACAGCAGCTGCACCCGCCTCTTCAAGAAGTTTGCAAAGCACGGGGTCAGCCTGGATGTATGGCAATACAGTGAATCCGTCAGCGGCAAGTTCTTCGGTAGCTTTAAGGGTTTCTATCGGATCCGGCATAAGATATTTCGGGTCCGGATGTATTTCAAGTTTTATGAAACCTGTGCCAAAAATTTCCCTGCTCATTTTAGCGGCTATTACAGCCTCCTTTGCATTCCTTACTCCCGACGTGTTGGGAAGGAGCTGCACGTTGTCACGGTTTATATGTGTAAGCATGTCGTCAGTCGCCTCATTCATCATGTTTACACGCTTCATTGCGACGGTGATCATTTGTGAGCCGGATGCCTTTATCGCATTGAGCATAATGTCAGGCGACGGAAACTTTCCTGTGCCTACGAACAGGCGCGAGGAAAATTCCCGGTTGCCAATTTTCAGAATATCGTTCATGTGGAAAAGTTATTTATTGAAGATGTTTAGAGTATGTTTACTTTTAACATTACGAAATCTTTAGAAG
>JAIDJJ010000621.1 GCA_029052265.1 Muribaculaceae bacterium | reverse complement strand
GTTAAAGATTAAATTAAGTGTAATATTAGGGTAAATAATTGTAAAAATAATCTTTTTGTAGGTGAACGGTACGGTCGAGCGCCAATGGCACCACCGAAACTATTCCGTTAGACAGGCACCATTCGTCAGTATCAGTGTTGTCCGGCTCTTCATTGATGAACTTTCCGGTCAGCCAATAGAATTTCTTTCCGGAAGGGTCTTCATATTCTTTGTATTCGTCGGTCCATCTCCCTTTGCACGCTTTTGTGATGCGTATTTCCGGGTTATGGGCGAGAATATGCGGTATATTTACATTTAATGCGACCCCCTGAGGCAGTCCACGTTCAAGAACGGCTTTTGAAATGGTTTTTACAAACTGACCGCAATGCGAGAAATCGGCTTCGGCAGAATAATCTGTAAGAGAAAAACCTACAGAAGGTATCCCTAATGCACACCCTTCAAATGCGGCTCCCATTGTTCCGGAATATACAGCGTTTACGGAAGCGTTTGAACCGTGGTTTATTCCGGATACGACCATATCCGGAATGCGGGGCATAAGTGTGTGCATTGCCACTTTTATGCAGTCCACCGGGGTTCCGTTGACTTTATACATTTTTGCCCCTTTGTAATCTTCTATACGTGATATTCTCAGGGGTGATTCTGAAGTTATAGCCATGGATTTTCCGGATTGAGGGGATGCGGGGCATACAGCCACGACCTCACCAAGCCCGGTCATGACATCGATCAATGCATGCACGCCTGCGGCAAGTATGCCGTCGTCGTTACTGATCAAAATCAAAGGTCTTGTTTTATTATTCATAAATATATGATCATTCAATTCTTGTCATACAAAAGTAATAAAAATAGTTGAAATTTCGTCAACACATATGTGTCAGCGGGCTCTCTAGAATAGTTTTGGGATGGGAGTCGATGCTGAAAAAGGGGGGATGCGGCTGCCGGCTCAAAAAAAAATTGTAATTTTGCATATTATGACCGATCAATCAAATTCTCTCAAGGCAGCATATTTCACCCTCGGGTGTAAGCTCAATTTTGCGGAAACGTCAACAATCGGCAAGATTCTTTCCGGCAAAGGTATTATCAGGGCGGCAAAGGGTGAGGTCCCCGATCTGTGTATAGTCAATACCTGTTCGGTGACAGAGATGGCAGACAAAAAAGGTCGCCGCCTTATACGTTCACTTGCATCGCGTTATCCCGATGCGACAATAGTTGTGACCGGATGTTATGCCCAGCTCAAACCTGATGCTGTGGCAGCTCTTCCAGGAGTGGATATTGTGCTCGGGTCGAATGAGAAACTGAAAATGGCGGAATATGTGGAAACTTGGCTTTCCGACCGGCAGAAACGGACGGAGGTGACACCGGTGTTTTCAATAAGTGAGTTTCATCCGTCATGTGAGAGGGGAGACCGCACGCGCTTTTTCCTTAAGGTTCAGGACGGCTGCAACTATTTCTGTACGTATTGTACCATTCCTTATGCAAGAGGAAAATCCCGTTCCGGACAGACAGAAGATCTGGTGGCAATGGCTCGGGAGGCGGCAACTTCCGGCGGGAAGGAGATCGTTATAACCGGAGTGAATATAGGAGAGTACGGGAAAGACAACGGGCAGGATCTGTTTTCGTTGTTGCGCAGACTTGATGAGGTGGAAGGGATAGAACGTTACCGGATTTCATCAATAGAGCCCAATCTTCTGACAGAGGAAATAATCCGTTGGATTGCGGAAGAATCGCGGGCGTTTATGCCACATTTCCATATCCCTCTTCAGTCCGGCTCGGATAAAGTGTTGAAACTTATGAACCGGCGTTATGACACATCACTTTTCAGCTCCCGGATAAAACAGATCAGGGAAATGATACCGGATGCATTCATAGGAGTGGATATAATAGCGGGAGCGAGAGGAGCGACAGCCGGAGAGTGGGAAAAAAGCCTTGCTTTTGCAGAAAGTCTTGACGTCTCACGCTATCATGTCTTTCCGTATTCCGAGCGCCCGGGCACCAAGGCTCTATTGCTGGGGGATGTGGTGAGCCAGGAGGAAAAACATAGACGCGTGGCGATGTTGACCAAAGTCTCGGATCACAAAATGGAGTCATTCATGCAAAAGAATCTGGGTATGGTGCGTCCCGTTCTTTGGGAACATCCGTCAGGCGAAGGCATGATGCATGGCTTGACCGATAATTATCTGAGAGTTTCGTCGCCTTTGGATATGTCGGTTATAAACAGTGTCAGTGCAGTCCGACTCGAATCCATACATTCTGAAGAACATGATCTGATAGAGGGTTCACAGGTTGGGAAAATATAAATATAAAGTTATGAAACGTCTTGCTGTCATAATTTTGAATTGGAACGGGGTTGAATTGCTCAAGCGGTTTATCCCATCGGCATCATTGTATACCCGTGGAGAGGAAGTTGATCTGATTGTGGCAGACAATGGGTCGACCGACAGCTCATTGGAGTGGCTGCGGTCAAACCATCCGGAAGTGAAGGTGGTTTCATTTTCGGAGAATTACGGTTTTGCCGAAGGTTATAACCGGGCGATAGATTCTACCCGCTATCCCTTTACCCTTTTGCTTAACAGCGACGTGGAAGTGACAAAGGGATGGTGGCAGCCGTTGCTCAAGTTTATGGAAGAGCATGAGGATGTCGGGGCGCTGCAACCTAAAATCAAGTCGTTTCGGGAGAAGGATAAATTTGAATATGCCGGTGCCGCGGGGGGATATCTCGACAGATTGGGCTATCCCTATTGCAGGGGGAGACTGTTTGACAGCGTGGAGAAAGACACGGGGCAGTATGATGGAGAGCCACAGGATGTGACATGGGCTTCAGGTGCCGCACTGCTTGTGCGTACTGCAACCTATCTTGAACTTGGTGGGCTTGATTCTCGCTTCTTTGCCCATATGGAAGAGATAGATCTTTGTTGCAGGATCATTGCCTCCGGTAAAAGAGTGGTCGCACTGTGCGATTCAGAGGTATATCATGTAGGTGGAGCGTCATTGAATCAAGGGAATCCTAAAAAGACTTACCTCAATTTCCGTAATAACCTGTTGCTGCTGCATAAAAATCTACCATCAGGCAGCAGGGGCAGGATATTGTTTCTGCGCAGATTGATGGACACTCTTGCATTCTTGATGTTTGCCGTCAAATTTGATTTCGGCAACGCTTTGGCGGTTTTGCGCGCGCATAAAGATTTCAGAAGGATGCGCAAACTATATGATGTAGATGAATGTTAAAAAGAGGATGCCGTAGCTAAAGT
>JAIDJJ010000620.1 GCA_029052265.1 Muribaculaceae bacterium | reverse complement strand
AAGAGGGTAGTATGTTTGGAAATCAGCAGAGTGGGAAGAAACACACTGGAGGCGTTGAAAGTCATTCAGTACCTTACTGAAAACGGAGTGAGCCTCTTTGTGAAGAATTACAATTTGCAAACGTTGGATACAAACGGCAAACCGAACCCAATCACATCATTAATCTGCACTATCCTTTTGGAGATAGCCTCCATGGAGCGACTGACCATAAAGGAACGTATGGAAAGTGGTCGGAAACAATATATAGAACGTTGCCGAAAGGAGGGTATCAAAATGGGTCGCCCCTCCACATACAGAAAGAGCGTTGAAACCTACAAGGAACAATATCCCAAGGAAATAGGACTAATACGCAAAGGTCTGTCACTCAAGAATATTTCAGCTATAACCGGCACATCCATCAATACCATACGGAAAATAAGAGATACCGTCCATTAATCGGTAAAAATGAACTCTCCAATCTTCTGCACTGCAACGGATTGGAGGGTTTATTGTCGGTATATATCGGTTATACGGCAAAATCTTCCCCAAACCAATAATATCTATCCCTCAGACAAAATACCCTCAATAGCCGTCTTTATATCGCTTATAAACAATATCCTCTCCGACGGATAGAAAGCGACATTCTTATATACCCTCGAATACATCTCATAATCCGCCTCATAATCGGCACTGAAAAAGGCGTAAGTGTCCCTTATCGTTTCGGGTGTAACCCAATTGAGGTCGTTGAGGGTGACAGTCGGATTTATAAGAATTTTCTTTTGGCATTTGTATGAAATAAGGATAGTGGCGGTGTTCTCTATGCCGATTACCCATTTGGGACGGTCTTTTCTGATTACCTCTCTTATAAATTCCTTTGGTTCTTTCATATAGTAATCATTGCTCGAAAAGACCTTATCGCCAATCTTCCTACATTCATCTTCCTCAAACATTTCAGAGAGCATAAAGCCGGTTTGGTCTTCCAATGTCGGATTCTTTATATCCCAATATGGAAGAAAGAAAATTATGTCGGATTGTTTCTTATCCATTGTGGCATTGTTGTTTATATCTGTAAAACTACCCATTTTTTCTGATATGGCCAAATGTGGAGGGCTTAATTGTTCTAAAGGAAAAAAGAGAACACCGTTTTGTGGCGGTGTTCTCCGATAATTCGGTATATATTTCGTTTTATGGTTTTTGTTCATCTAACGATTATCGTCATTTCGCTTTAGGTATATATCCCCAGATACCGTTGGCGGTCAGAAGCACTTTCTCATACATGGGTTCCAGAATGACTCTTCCAGTGGCAATTTCCACTATGCCAAAATTAGAGTCAGGAGCCTGAATCTTAATCATGCCGTTAATGGGTTTTCCTACCACACGAGCCAGGATTGCCACCTGCTCGCCTGTATTGACGTTTAGAATCTTCGGCTCATTCTTATCTGCATTGTTAACGAAGTAATATCCTTCGGCTAAAGTCGAAACGTGGGCAAAACCAGCGGCTACAACTTTACCCGCCTTGTCGATGATGCTGTATTCATCCTTCTTGCCGATGATTGCAAAGTCATCGCTGAATGCCCATCCGCGGGCATCGGTGGAAACCTTGACCTGACCCTTTTCGTCGATATAGATGGTCTTGTCGTCTCGGTAGAGGTTGAGCAGGCCGTCGTAGAATTTCACCATGTTTATGGACTGGGCAGGAATATTCCATTCCTGGGCTATAAGTTCATTTCCGTCGTGGTCAATGACGCCCCATTGCTTGCCATCGGACGACACGAGCACCATGTCCTGGAATATACCCGCATTCTTGCCTTCAAAGATGGTAGTGCCGTCAGGATGCTTGATCATGGTTGTATCAAACCCCTCCTTTACGCAAAGAAGTCCATGCTTATATTCAAGGTTCAAATATTCGACATCAACAATAATGTTACCTTTTAGGTCGGCGATGCCATACTTGTTGCCCTTTTCGAGCTTCAGATAACCCTTTTCTCCGTAGATGCTAATCCTGTCGTATTCAGCGGGGAGAAGCCAGTTGCCCGATGCGTCGACCACACCTTGCCTCTCACCAGCTCCAGCCACTACTATCAACCCTTCGGTATCGTCAAAATCATAAATCTCGTCATACTTAGGCTCGACTACAATCTTGAGTTCCTTATTAATCACCCCATACTTTTCGTCTTTACCTATGACACTGTATTTTCTGAGACCATCCATGAAGTCGCCAAAGCCCCCTACAAAGGAATATTCAGGCTGAAGTACCCAATTGCCTGACAAATCTATGAGGCCGAATTTCCCTTTCTCTTCGCATGCCGCAGCCACATTATTGTGGAAGTTGTCAAGACGCATATACTTTGGTGCGACAACCACATTACCTTCCAGATCGAACGCGCACTGTTTGCCGGTATCCAGATCATTGGCTACGATACGGCCGTCGTACACATCATTGACGCTCGTATATTCTTCGGGATTGAACAGCTCTTCACCCTTTAAGTTGATGTAGCCATAATCCACATCTTTGGTAACCTTATTCTTCTTGGATACCATGAATACCCCTCCATCTTCTTTCTTTATGCTCAACCAGTCTGCAGGGGTGATCATCTCACCTTTGCTGTTGAGTATTCCCATTTTCTTCCCTTTATAGAAGGCGCAATACTCATCGCTAAGATAGCACATTTTTTCTATGCCACTGTAAAAATCGGATTTCAATTCTCCGTTCACTTCCGACAGCTTCTCGCCGTTACGGCTGAAAGTGATGACCCTCTCCTTGGTCGGGTCAAATTTGATTGTCTTTTTTTTGCCATGATTATTAATTTTATTCCCATCCTTCTTCCAGAGCTTCCCAGATGGTGTCGCTGCTGATTTCGCGTTCTGACTCTACGTCGAGTTCGATTTCATATTGCTTTCCATCATAAACCACTCCGGTGTTAATCTCAAGCTCTGCATCGGGCACTACAAATTCCGAATACATGAAATGCAATTTCTTGGGGTCGAACTTTTCACCATCCTTGATTTTGATGGTGACGTAGGCCGGAATCTTTGTCTGGATCATTTCTATGCGGCCTACTCCCTGCTCCTCGGCTTCAAAAAGATCACATCCGCCAAAGTCAAAGACTTCATTAGGCTCTTTACCCTCAAACTGAGCATAAGAAGCGTCGATGAACTTCTCGATGTCCGAATCGAAGACATCGTCGGGCCATTCGTAGCTTGTAATCTTTTCTCCGAAATCATCCAGGGAATATTCGGTTTCCGTATCTCTGTCCTTCACTTTGATTTCAAAGTATTCGCTGTCCCTCATGGCATTGTAGCACTCAGAGAAATCGTCCTCCGTGTCATATACATCCAGACGGCATCCTTCGCCGTAGAGTTGGATCTGTATCTCTTTCTCATTTACAACGATTTCCGAGTCATCTTTTTCATCTCTCTTATAGGAGAGGTATTCTTCCATCTTCGCCTTAGTCATTCCGTTGGGGAGCTGACCTGCGACTGCGAGGGTGATGCCGTCTAACACCTTGACCCAGTTGTCTTTGGTATAGACCTTTACTTTTAGGTTGAGTTCGTTTTGGAA
>JAIDJJ010000062.1 GCA_029052265.1 Muribaculaceae bacterium | reverse complement strand
TTATAGGCAAGTTAAGGATTGGCAATTTCACGTTGGGAAGTGTAACTTCAGTGTTACTTGTCGGTGTGCTTGTAGGTCAACTTGACATTCCTATGTCGGGTCCACTCAAACAGGTGTTTTTTATGTTATTCCTGTTTTCTATAGGGTATAGTGTCGGTCCGGATTTCTTTAAATCCCTGAAAGGATCAGGAGCGAGACAGGCACTATTTGCGGTTGTCATGAGTTCTATGTGTTTCGGCATAACATTGCTGCTTTCATATCTGTTCGGCTATTCAAAAGGTGAAACTGTCGGGCTTTTTTCCGGTTCTCAGACATGTTCCGCTCTACTTGGGGTGGGATCGGAAGCAATAACGCGTCTTGGATTGTCGAAGGAAATTCTAGATAAGGAATTGAACATAATACCGGTGTGTTACGCTGTGACCTATATATTCGGTACGTTGGGAACTGTTGTGATCCTTGGGAATTTCGGACCCAAACTGCTCGGTGGTATTGAAAAAGTCAGGCGGGAGACTTCTCTGCTTGAAAAGCAGCTCAATAATACGGGAAGAAACAGTGACCCGGCTTATATAAACGCAATGCACCATGTGTCATATCGTTCCTACCTTGTATCGTCGGAATTTTTTGACAATCCACGTACTGTACATGATGTTGAAAAATATCTCGGGAAACATGGTCTTCAGGTATATATCGACAGAATGAGGGCAAACGGAGATATAATTGTACCAAGCCATAACGACCTGATCTCTAAAGGCGATGAGATAGTGGTATGTGGTAGGAGTGAGTATATTGTCAATGTGGAAAAACATATAGGAACTGAACTTTCGGATCCATCACTATTGTCTTACCCGCTTTCAAGAGTTTCAGTAAGGGTGGTGAGGAAAAATTTCATGGCAAAACCGTTGTGGCGACTCAGGAAAAAGATATTTATGAGGGGAGTTGTGATACGTGACGCCGTTAGAGATGGCAAGAATGTCGACATCACAGGAGAAACCAGATTCAATAAAGGGGATGTACTGACGATTGTCGGACGTCCGGTTCAAGTCAATCTTGCCGTTATCCAGATAGGTCATGCTGACCGCCGGACAAATTCCAGCGACCTTATGTTTGTTGGTCTCGCTATTTTTATCGGAGGTCTTTTCGGGGCATTAAGTTTCTACGTTGGCAGTATACCAATAAGTTTCGGCACGAGTGGTGGTTCCCTGATTGCCGGACTTGTGTTCGGATGGATGAGATCCAAGCGTCCCACTTTTGGCAATATCCCCCCCGGCGCTCTTTGGCTTATGAATAATCTTGGACTAAATGTGTTTATCGCAGTTGTAGGTATAGAGGCAGCTCCCTCGTTTGTGTCCGGAATAAAAACAGTAGGACCAATGTTGTTTGTGGCAGGTGCGATCGGAACTACCATACCATTACTTTTCGGCCTGTGGTTCGGTCATAAAATAATGAAATTTAATCCCGCCATCACATTAGGCTGTTGTGCAGGCACAAGAACATGTACTGCATCTTTAGGCGCCGTACAAAACACAATCGGAAGCACACTTCCCGCCATAGGGTACACGGTGACTTATGCAGTGAGCAATATCCTTCTTGTAATCTGGGGTCTGGTGACAGTTTTATTAGCATAGTATCTGTCTGCAATAATCTGAAGATTCAGACGTTAAAAGGGAGAAGCATTTAGAAACTGTTTAAAATTTATTTTGTCTTGTCATTGAGGTCTTTGTCATCATCTTTATGATATTTATTCAGTCATTATGGAACCCCATAACTCCATCATAAATATCAAAAATCTGCTCGACAAATCCTCTCAATTCCTTCGACAAATAAATTTAAACAGTTTCTTAGAGAGTGTTTAGTTTTAACTGAAATTTAATTTTACAAGTGAGCAAGGAGCAATTTAATCGTTGCGAAGTCAA
>JAIDJJ010000619.1 GCA_029052265.1 Muribaculaceae bacterium | reverse complement strand
AATCAATACCGCTCCGCTCACCTATCCCGATGAGTGGAAAGAAAATATAAACGATCTAACCCAAGAATTAAGCTCCGACGGGATCGGTATGGCTTAATCATCAATTAAGAAAATATGAAATTATCGCAGTTCAAATTCAAACTTCCCGAGAATCTGATTGCCCAGTATCCTTCCGATAATCGAGACGAATGTCGTCTGATGGTTGTCAATGCAAAGACGGGAGAGATTTCCCATCACATTTTCAAGGATATCCTCAATTATTTTGACGACGGGGATGTGATGATTTTCAACGACACCAAAGTGTTTCCAGCACGTCTTTACGGCAACAAGGAAAAGACCGGGGCATGTATTGAGGTGTTTTTGCTGCGCGAGCTCAATGTAGAGAATAAGTTCTGGGATGTTCTTGTAGAGCCTGCCAGAAAGATTCGCATAGGCAACAAACTCTATTTTGGTGAAGATGATTCGATGGTGGCAGAGGTGATCGACAACACCACATCGAGGGGACGGACATTGCGCTTTCTGTACGATGGTCCCCATGATGAATTTAAAGAGGCGTTATATGCATTGGGAGAGACTCCGCTTCCTGAGTATATAACGCGAAAGGTTGAAGATTGGGATGCTGATCGCTATCAGTGTATTTTCGCTAAGAATGAGGGAGCGGTCATGGCTCCTGCGGCGGGTCTTCATTTCAGTCGAGAATTATTGAAGCGTCTTGAGATAAAAGGGGTGGAGCGCGGTTTCCTCACTCTTCATAGCGGCAGAGGGAATTTCAAGGATATAGATGTGGAAGACCTGACAAAACATCGTATGGATTCAGAAGAGATGTTTGTCAACGAAGAGTTGGTGAATATGGTCAATGCCGCGAAGGATCGTAATTCCAATGTGTGTGCTGTGGGCACATCCGTGTTGCGTGCAGTCGCCACGGCGGTGTGCATGGACGGTCATCTGATGACGTATGAAGGATGGACCAACAGGTTTATATTCCCGCCCTATGATTTCACTGTCTGCAATTCGTTGGTTTCAAATTTCCACATGCCACTCAGTACAATGTTGATGATGGTATGCGCTTTCGGAGGTTTCGATCTTGTAATGAAGGCATACGATGTTGCCGTGAAAGAGAAATATCATTTCGGCGCCTACGGTGATGCGATGTTAATTATCCGTTGAGGCGTTAGGTATGCAATCCGGTTAATCCAATATCTTGGTATTGGATATTCATGACATAATAAATTAAGAGGGGAATCCAGCGAACAAACGTTGGATTCCCCTCTTAATTTATTATGTAAATTTGTGAGAAACTGTATAAAACAAAAAGATTAGGTGTCTCTCGACAACTAATCCTCTAACCTTAAATCTAATACCATGAAAAACACGATGCAAAGTTAATATAGATTTTTTTAACAAAAAAATATTTGGAGTAAAAAATAATGTTGCAAACGCTTAATTTAACGCTTGTTAAGTGGCTTTTGATTAAGGTCTGAAGGCGTGTTTTGTTGCAAATTGACAGATTATTTATTGCAATATGGAATAGAGTCAGTTTTTTGGTGTTGGAGAATATGCAATATCCAAAAGTAAATATCAAATTGCTAAAATGAAAAAATAATTTGCTACCTGTCAAAACTTTGAGTTTTTTATGATAAGATGCATAAAAAAAGCACATCGTGTGACCCTTTTCTATAAGACCCTTTCCCAAAAAATGCTAATGTAGAGGTGATGTATTGAAAAGCGTTTATACGTTTTGTATGAAAGTGAATTGTCGGGAGACGATCAAAAGTGTATTGAAGAATATTCTGCAGGAAGTGTGAGGGTGCATGCGTCACCGGAATATTTCATGTATAATATCAAGCGACTTGAGATTTCCGGAGCCAGGAAAGTGGAAGGAATAATATTGTAGGAGCCTGAGAAGTATTTTATATCGGAGCTGCCTGTTTAGACGCAATGCATTCACATTCGAAAAATTGATCCGACATAGTATTGCCGCCATATAAGCTTCTACTCCCGAAAGAATTGGGGAGTTGTTGGCATTTTCTAAGATATTATGCCCGGGGAATGGTGATTTTTCAGATATATCATATTGCTGATCACTTATTGACGTAAGGTCTGCCGGATTTGATTGAAAAGCGGGGTCGCTTTTGAATGTGCCGGATTGCATGTCGAAACAATATCCGTATTTATATCCAGAATTGTCCGGTTGTATTCCGACGAACGGAAGCAGAGAGGAAAGGAATGCTATGTGAAAATTTGATATGCCCTCTGTGGTGTTGTCAAGAAGCCGGAGGGAATTAAAGATGTAATCCCACAGGTTTTCGTCAGGCATGGTTGCCCGCAATAGTTTGTTTAGAAATTCAGACAGAAACAGAGCCATAATTTGCTTGACAGGATTGAAATATATGTCGTGCCATACCGTCAAGAATGAGAATGATCCGAGACGCTGGAGCTCTGCCGTGGCTTTGAAATTAATGTCGCTTTCGATTACCGCAAGAGGTTGGAGACGTGCCTGTCTCATTTGTCTTGATTTCCCGCTGCCTATCGGAGACAGAAAAGAAAGTCTTCCCCGCGACCTGCTGTAAAGGGTGATTACGTTCATCCTGTCGTTATGTCGGGTTATGTCAAGGACAATTGCAGAAATTTTTTCAGTCATGATGCGAAATTATAAAAAAAATTTTTTTTGGACAAGGTTTCAGATGCTGTGCCGGATTAAGGTAACTATTCAGCGTGTCCGCTGAATAGTTACATATTTCTTAATAATGCGTTTCTAATAATGCACTCTAAACAATTTGCATGCAGTCGTGTTGAAATATAAAGTCCGGTCTATGTCGGGATGCAGTGTCTGTATAAGTCGCAGGCATGCTATGGCACAGACAGGTTGTATTGGCATGTGTCGATGCAGCGAATTGCTGCACGGTGTTGCCATGCAATATGACCGGGTTCGTATATTCTCTAAATATAAAAACTATGGCAAGCACAAAAAGCCTTAAGGGCACCAAAACAGAAAAAAATCTTGCGAATGCGTATGTTGCTGAATCCACGGCGTATACACGCTACACATTTTTCTCAAAGGCAGCGCAGAAGGAACAATATTATCATTTCGCAGATATTTTTACCGAGACCGCAGACAATGAACTTCACCACGCAAAGGTATTTCTTAAATATCTCACCGATGGAGTTGTGCTGACAGGGGAGCTCGGAATAGATCCCGGTATTCTGTCACCTACCGTTTCCAATCTTGCTGTCGCAGCGCAGGAAGAGCAGAAAGAAGGCGTTGAAATGTATCAGAAGTCGGCAGAGGTGGCTGAAGAGGAAGGATTCCAGGAGATTGCTGATGTTTTCCGGGCTATCGCTACAATTGAAAACCGTCATAAGGAACGTTTCGACCTTATGAAATGGCAGATTGATAACGATCAGGTTTGGAAACGGGATAAGCCGATCAAATGGCAATGCATGGTATGCGGCTATATTTTCGAAGGAAAAGAACCCCCCAAGAAGTGTCCGGCATGTTCACATCCTTATCAGCATTTTATGCCGGAGGAAGATAATGTATAAT